>NZ_JADEXN010000184.1 GCF_015207075.1 Zarconia navalis LEGE 11467 | reverse complement strand
CATCAAATCCACATCTCCAGCTTGGGCGAAATTGCGCGCGTAAGCCACGGCAACCGCCAGGTTCTCCTCCGGTTCCACAACCGCTTGGACGATCGCACTGTGAGATCCGTTAAACAATCCCAAACCCCCTTCACCAGAAGCGGCATCCCCCGAACCGGCGGCATAGCCGATATTGAGTTCCAGCCAATCCTCGGGTTGGTAGCGGATGCCAACCCCAGTTCCTCCCGGCCCCCGTAACGTCCCCGGATCGCGCCGTGCGAAGCGAGAAACCGCCCCGCGTCCGCTACTGGAGAGGGGATTGAGGACGGTGGCAATATCGTTGACGCTGACACCGCCAATCCCCGTTACCACCCGAAGTCGATCGGTGATGGGAAACTCGTAAGAGAGGTCGATCCCAAACGCTCCATCACTCTCCCCATCAGTTGCCAAGCGACTCATAACCGTTCCGGTACCGCGATCGAGACGACCGAGATCGCGACTTTGCAACCGGGTTTGCAGTATATCTTTGCCCGTCAGGCTAGTTGTGAGGTTGAGGCGCGCCCGATATCCGCTAAAAGCCTGGGTATCATCATCACCACCGAGGTCATCATCGCCAAAGCTGTCGCCCACTTGAAACAAGACCTCGCCATTAAGTTTGCTGGTGGTGGAAAACGGTTGTCCGATAATATCGTCGAGGGTTTGCAGTCGATCGCCGAAGGTTTCGAGTTCCAGAGCAAAATCCTCCTGCAACCGTTGAAGAAGGGTCAGTTCTTCGGGGGTGAGGGGAGCATTTGAGAGTTCCCACCGCAACTGACCGAAGCAGGCATTCAAGGCGACGGCATATTCATAGCGGGTGAGGGGACGACGACCGAGATCGAGATGCTGTATATCTCCAGAAACACAGCCATAGCGGTTGATGAGGTTTTGCAATGCTTGGTAGGCCCAATCCGTAGGTTGAACGTCGGAGAGTTCGTAGGCCTCTGGGAGTTGAGCCAGATATGGGGTTGAAGTTTGGGGTTCGCCAGCGTTGACTGGAGGAAGACTGGCGATCGAGGCGGCACTGATACCACTTAAGATTACACTCGAAATACAGCCGGAAAAGGGTCTGGGAATCTGTTTAGAACGGGTATCGGTTCGATCGACAATGTGAGTCATGTAGATCTGAATTCGGGGTAACTCGCAGATTGCGCGCAAATGTCTTGAAATCTTTTATACCGCTAACGATATTCGAGCGTGTGGATGTCTGGATTCAGCAAACATTCGCAACCTGACACAAGTTTTAAAACGCTTAAACTTTCCTGTTCGTAAGTTGGGGATCGTCGCTGTACCCAGTGAGTTCGGATTGCTGTGGTGGAGGACTTCACAGATTCTAAACCTCACCGACATTAAGATATCGCGGTCAGTCAATTCGATCGAGTCTAAAATATCAGTTAAATTACCGAATCGTCTTAGCTAGCTAAGACAGTGGGTGACTGTGGAGGTTTTGATAACTTCTGGCTCCAGAGAAGTTGGGAAATCTCGGATTGAATGCACGGTAACGCTCCTAGGTCTAATTGGACGGGTATTTTAATTCGAGCGGAATCTCGAATTAAATCTTGAGAATTCAGACAATCGAGAACGGCGGTTATTAAATTTTGAGGCGTCAAAATATCGGGGTGAATCGATTTTAGCAATCCCAATTCTGCCAAGCGTTGCGATCGAATCAGTTGCTCGCGAACGGGATGAACGCGGGGAACCACTACCGCCGGTTTATTTAGGGATAAAATCTCGGAAATAGTGTTGTATCCTCCCATAGAAACAACGGCATCTGCCGCTGCCATGTAACTCATTAAATCGTCGCTAAATTCTCGCATCATCACCTGGGTATAATGACGGGCGATCGTGAAGAAGTTTTGCCGTTGTTGGATGGGCATTTCCGGACCGCAAATTATTAAAGTGCGAGGGATACGATCGCAACTCAAGCTAGCCAATCCGTTGAGGTAGTTTTCAATGAGTCGCGCACCATCTTCTCCACCTCCCGGTGTGACAAGAACGAGCTTTTCTTCTGGTAAAACTTTTAACTCTCGGCGCACATCTTGCTGGGACTTTCGTCCATTTTTTTTACGAATATAACCACAAAACTTAACTTTCTTAGCACTTTCTGGAGAAAACTGATACTCTCGAACCAAGTCAAATACCTCCGGCGTTCCCACGGCTAATATGCGATCGTAAAAAAGTTCTAGAGCATCGTAGTATCCGTACTGCGTCCAATCTTCGATCGTTTTTTCTGGAGTATCTAGAATGTCTCGGAGTAGGAGAATATTTTGAGTTTGGGGTGAAAAAGCTTTGAGATAATTTAAGGTTGGTTTTAGCTCGTTTTTCAAGCCATAAGGCTTTTTATCAACCAGGAATAAATCTGGTTGGAAGTTGAGGGTTGCCATGTGAATGAGTTGCGATCGCAGTTTCACCGTTTCTTCGACAGAAGTTCCGAGAAACTTTGCGGCTAGATTTCCATTTCGATCGCGTCCCAAACAGGGTAGTTTGATATAGTCTAGTCCTTGGGGCAATCGAAAGGAATGGATGATAGGAGAGCCAGAGATAAATAATATTGAAATTTGCGGTATTGTCTCGCTTAGATGCTCGCAAATCGCAAGCATTCTACGAAGATTACCTAAACCGAATGCATCGTGAGAATAAACCAGCAGTTTCATCTCGATCGATCCTTTTTTCTTTTCGCACTTCCCATCATGAAGTCTCTTCGTAAACTTCAGATGAATCTTATACGATCGAAGATGAAAAATTGATGAGAAATTTCTAATATTTTAAGATTTAGAGTTCAATTTTTATTGAAAAATCTCGAGCGAAGCAAAAATATATCGCAATTCTCGCGCTTTTTGAGGTCTACCCAAATTTTATTTAGAAGTACTGTAGCTGATGTACTTTATGGCTCAATCTTTCTACCAGTTCGTGTTTTGTCGTGAGGCAGTGACGAACGCTTGCAAGAAGATGTTTAAACCGGAACGGCTTGGGTAAAAAATCATCGACAATATCCGAAAACTCTGGAACCTTTTCCCGAGCTTCATCGCAAGCCGTTATCAAAATAACAGAAACAGATTTTTTGCGATCGCGCAATTGTTTCAAAACTTCCCAGCCATCGAGTATCGGTAAACCAATGTCGAGAATCAGGAGATCGAAATTTTCGAGATCGAGATATTGAAGTGCTTGGGCACCATCAGCAGCAATTTTTGGGCGATATCCATTTTGCTGTAAACCTTTTTCCAAGAATGCAGCAATTCGGCTTTCATCTTCAGCGATTAAAATTGACCTCATTGAATTCAACCTTTTGTAAAAAAATAAGATGAATGTGAAGAGTGGCGAGAAAAAAACGATCGACTGATTCCCGTGAAATTCAACGATTTTCCATCCACTCAAAACTCTTTTGTTGCGATCGGGATATCTCGAGCTTTTTCCCCGAGGATACGTGGGTGATGGATATCCCGATCGAGTCAAGCTTCGGTCTTCACCGTAGCCATCCCTTGTGAACTTTAGATGAAATCGAGATGAGAACCTTCTTACGATCGCAGCCGATACCCCATTCCTCGCACGGTTTCGATCGATTTGTGCCCCAGCTTCTTGCGCAAATACCCAACGTAAACATCGACGATATTCGATCCGGGATCGTAGTCGTAGCCCCAAACGCGGTTGAGGAGTTGTTCGCGGCTCATCACCTGTCCTTTGTGGCGCACAAAGGTTTCGAGCAACAAAAACTCTCGGGCGGGCAACTCAACTTCGCAATTATCCACCCGAACCTGACGAGTCCGCAAGTCGAGGACGAGATTCCCCGCTTCGAGGCAGATTTCTTGCCCGACGCTGGTGGTTTGGCGGACGAGTCGCAGGCGAATCCGGGCGAGCAGTTCGTCAAAATGAAAGGGTTTGGTCACATAGTCATCAGCTCCCCCTTCCAATCCTGTAATCTTATCGTGCAAATCGTCGCGAGCGGTCAAAATAATAATCGGAAGTTGCACCCCCTGACCGCGTAATTCTTCGAGCAACACCAGTCCATCTCGGTCTGGCAAACCCAAATCTAGAAGTAATAAATCGAAACTGTCGTTTAAAGTCAAATGCATCGCCGTTTCCGCATCGGGAGCGATTTCCGTGACAAAGCCATTTGCCCGCAAGCCTTTATGAATAAACGAAGCAATACGAGGTTCGTCTTCAGCAATTAAAATTCGGGTCATTATTTACTCGTTGAACTCAGCATGGCGATGTCAAATTAGAGAGATATCTGCGGACTTCTAGAACCGTTCGCCAACAAAAACCGGTTCGTGTTGATTTGACATTGCCTAATTTGACAGTTCTCCATCAGACATTTGCCCCCTTGGAATATCGATGTCATACCGTTCTCATACCGACTTAGACTCAAAGATTTAGGGTCTGTAAAAATTACCCCTAAATTCTGTAACCTGAAATCCTGCCAAACTCTATCAGGTCTGGTGCCTAACTTCAAAAACTCGTTTGCTTGCAAAAGACTGTGATGTTGTCGGTTTTGAGGCGCGTAGCGAGATCGCACATTCCCTTAACAATTAGCGGTACTGACTGTACTTAAGGCCCTTGAAAACTGACGTATTCTCATCAACCCAGAGCAGAGGGGGTTTCCAGAGGCAGAACCAGGGTAAACGTCGAACCGACCCCCAGTTGAGACTGCAATTCCACCCGACCGCCGTGAGCCAGAGCGATCGCTCGCACGATCGATAGACCCAAACCCGCCCCCTCAGAGCGTCGCCGACCTCGAGCCGCACGGGCGAAACGCTCGAAAATTCGCGTTCGGTCGTCTTCGCTAATGCCTTCACCCGTATCGCACACCCAAAACCGAATCTCATCTCGATCGAGTCTCGATCCTAAAGCGATGGTGTCCGATTCTTGAGTGTAGTGGGTGGCATTTTGGGCGAGATTGAGAACCGCTTGGGTCAGACGCTGGCGATCTGCCCGGATGTGGCATCGAGCGACCTGCTCGAGTGTCCAGTTCCGGGTTGCTAGACCGCGTACTTTGGCGAAAAGTTCCTCACTCAAGCAGGCCACATCGACATTTTCCCGTTGTAAAAAATCGTGACGTTCGGCTTTGGCAAGCAGGATTAAATCTTCCACCAACCGACCCATGCGATCGAGTTCGTCGAGGACGAGTTCGACGGTCTCTTCCCGCTCGATGGGATCGTCTCCGAGCAGTTCTAAGTGACCTTGAATAATCGTAATTGGCGTTCGCAATTCGTGGCTGGCATCATTGATAAACGACCGTTGACTGGCAAAGGCATTTTGCAGCCGATCCATCATGGCGTTGAAGGTCATCGCCAATTCCATCATTTCCCCAGAACCGCGCACGGGAATGCGCCGGCTGAGATCGGTTTCGCCAATGGAACGCGCTGCATTCGTCAGCCATCGCACCGGTGCTAATACTTTCCCAGCGGCAAACCACGCCAAAATCAGAGCGAAGAACGATACGGTGGCAAGAACTTTTACAAAAATGACGTTCGACGCTAAGGCTTCCTCTCGTTCTCCAGCAGTGGTGTGGGCGACAATGAGTACCCCTCGAATCTGACTCCCGGTTCGTACGGGTTCGGCTCGGTAGAGAACGTTCCCAATTTGCAAATCCTCTGTTTTTTGTACGCCGCTCTGGGATGTCGTCGTGGTCGCCAAACGCTGGATGAGTGCAGAATCTTTTTGAATCACTTCTGGTAGCGCCGCAGGACTCGATCGATAGAAGGTTCTGTTGGAGATCGCAATCAAAAAGGTGTCATCTTCGGGAAGCTGCTGGTAGAGAAAGTCTGCAAACAGTTTTTCTAATTCCCGATCGCTGACATCTTCTCGTTGTTTGATATTTCGAGAGGCTTTCAAGCGCTTGAAATCTTGAATTTCCGATTCTAAATCTTCTCTAACTCTGGCATTGACTTGGGCAAAAACAAGTTGCGACGCGATGGGCATCGAAAGGCCGAGTAAGAATCCCATCAGCAAAACGTACCATGCCAAAATCGAGGCGCGTGCTTCCCAAAATAACCCGCGTTTGGAGATAAACTTCATAATTTTTCACCCAGACAACCAACTGGCATTTAGGGTACAACAATTCGCTCGGCTCGAAGGGATATAGCTTCGTGTCATTAAGAAGATAATTTATCTATTGAAGCAAGAGAATAATCTGTTTGAAAAAGGAATTTCTGACATAACATCTTTTAAAATTTATTTTTTCGATCGATAGCGGTCGTTTCCTCCTATGCTGTTGACATGAGCAGAGCGATCTTAGTTACCGGCCCGGCTCGATCGGGAAAAAGCGAATGGGCGGAAACTCTTGCCGAGGGTATGAGTTTACCCGTGACCTATATCGCCACGGCACAACGAAATCCCGAAGATGTGGAATGGCAGCAACGCATTGAAACCCACCGCCAGCGACGACCCACCCATTGGCAAACTCTAGAAGTTCCGATCGATTTAGCGGCGATCGTTCGCTCGGCAAGTGCCCGACACTGCTTGCTGGTGGATTCCCTGGGGACTTGGATCGCGAATTTTTTGGATCGTGACGGGGAAACTTGGGAAAAAACCGAAGCTGAATTTTTAGCAAGTTTGACCCAAACCGCCGCCAATGTCATTCTGGTTGCAGAAGAGACGGGGTGGGGGGTAATTCCGGCTTATCCCATCGGCCGAACATTTCGCGATCGCCTCGGAACCTTGGTGCGTCGGGTGGGGGCGATCTCGAATCCAGTCTACCTCGTCGCTGGAGGTCATGTTTTGAATCTGAGCGCGTTGGGTTCGCCGATTCACATCGATCGGGGGAAGCTGGCGCAGAGCGAACGAACCATGGATCGATAAACAGCGGATCGTTATCGTGGGTTTCTTCGGACTTTGGCTTTGCCTGTATGGAATCCGTTTGAGATCTATCGAAATGGTATCGCTCGATCGCCTTTCTCCCCCAGCCTCAAGAATTAGAATTCGATCGTCCCCAATCGCGCACCACCTTCGTCACCGACTCGCGGGTGACTTCCGCTCCGAACCCCCAAGCTAGCAGGGTGAGATAATCGCTCCAGAGATTCGCCCCAAAGGTGGGTTGTTTGACGTAAAGCTGAATGAAGCCCAATCCCGAGAGGAGAATGGTGGCGATCGCATAACTGGTGAGGGAGAAAATCTTTAGCTGTACTGGGGCTTTCGAGGTAGGAGTTTCCGTGGCAGGATGGACGGAAGGCGGGGCAAAGACCAAGCGGGGAATGGAGAGCACCATCTCCCGATTTCCCCCGGAGGTGAGGGGTTCGAGTTTCGAGATCGCTGTCTTCAAATCCTTAGAAAGCGTTTGATAGGTTTCCCCGTCGTTGGGAACCATCGTATTGAGTTGCAGCGCCAAATTTTGGGTCTCCACCCGCCAGGGTTCTTCCGACTCTCCCGGTACGATTCGCGCGCACAAGCCGTTGAGATGTTTCAAATCTTCTTCGAGTAACAAATAGCGATTGAGGTATTCTCCACACTCGTCGAGTTGTTGTTGCAGGGCTTGAGGCGGCCCGTTGGGGGCATCCTGAATGGCTCGATTGATGCGGCGGCAAACGGACTGAAGATACGATCGCTCTGGGCTGAGGTTGCCTTCTTCCTGAATTCGCTGCATCAAGCGCTCGCCGTAATCGATTTGGGCGATCCAATCCTCTCGATGCCGCCGCCACGTTACCCAAATGGCTTCGGCACGATCGATGGCTTCTCCGGCAACATCCCATTGTTCCCCTTGCAAAGCCATTTCCATATCTAACAAGTGAGCGTCGATTTGCGCCTGAAAAGAAGTGGCGCGGGCGAGTTTGGGATCGGCACTCATTTGAGCGTGAAGTTGCCCCATACGCACCAATACTCGATCGCGGGGTTTGCCTTGGGCGCGATAGGTCGAGAGTCCCACCCCCAATCCAACTCCTGTCAGCAGGACGATTAACGGCACGAGTGGGGAATCTTTGAGTTGAACGGTTAAGGGTAGCGTCTGTTGACCGTTATCGTATGTCAGCAGCAATTGACCGTTATACTCGCCGCTACTACTGATGCGATCGAAATCGAAGGTTAGAGGTAACGTCAAAATGGAATCGGCATTAATTTTTGTTTCCGGTTCTCCGGCCAAAATCGCCGCATCGGGAAATGTCGCTTCTCCCCCCCAGGTCTCTAATGCCAGCGGCACGACTTGCAAGTTTTCGAGGTCTCCCCGCGTTTGCAGCAGCAGGTTTCGGGTTTCGGCCGCACCGCGCGTCCCGCGAACGATGAGACGATCGGGGGTAATAGAAATGGGTTCTCGAACAAATTCTGAGCGATCGTCTTCTTCATCCTCAAAATCATCGTCAAAGTCCTGGGCTGTGGCGGGGAGGGCAAGCAGTGCGACTAGGGACAAGAACAACCCCCATCGCCAGGGTGCGATCGTCCCGTTGCGCTGGGGATTTTGGGAGATGAGATGACGTTTCATTATGATGGCTGGTTGCAGGTAGCTGGTAAGGGACTGGGTGCGATCGAGTTTGTCGAAACACTTCAGATTTCTCTTGAAGTGTCTCTAGCATTAGACTTTGCCGGGGTCTCTCAAGCGATTTGCTTGCAATCGTCGATCGTCGGAATTTCAAGCTACGGACATTCTACACAGCCAAACCGAGAACCGGGGGAAACGCACCAAAACTGACCCCTGATATCACAAGGAGAAAAGGTGATTAGCATTTGCGTTTTTCCTGTGCCTGCAAGTGGAATGGAGCCAAATCAGCCGTGATGGGGCGCTCGGCTAATTTCGTCACTTGCTCGGGATTGGAGTTTCCAGTTTTGTTCTTGGATGACCAGAGCGACAAGATGCGCGATCGAAAGAATGATGGCTGCGATCGCC
>NZ_JADEXN010000183.1 GCF_015207075.1 Zarconia navalis LEGE 11467 | reverse complement strand
CTGCCACCCTCGGCGCCTTGCAGGCCATGCGCCAGGCTTCGATGGGCTATCCCGGCGATGAAGAAGCCAAGGAGATCGTCGGGCAGTATTTCGATGTCGTGCTCTCGGAATTTAAAGCGGCCACTCCCTCAACCAAGCTGCGGCAGCGTCCCAGCAGCGACCTGCAAGGCTTAGAACTTCCCCAGATTTACTTCAACGCCTCGGAGCAGCGCGTTAAGTACGCCATGAAGCCGGGTCTATCGAGCACGGAAAAGCAAGATATCGTTAAAGCAGCCTATCGGCAAGTTTTCGAGCGCGATATCACCCGCGCCTACGGTTTGAACGTCTCCTATCTGGAATCCCAGGTGAAGAACGGCGAAATCTCAATGAAAGAGTTCATCCGCCGCCTGTGTAAGACCCCTTTGTATCGCAAGCAGTTCTTCGAGCCGTTTATCAACAGCCGCGCTCTGGAATTGGCGTTCCGCCATATTCTCGGTCGCGCCCCGAGTTCTCGCGAAGAAGTGCAGAACTATTTCTCGATCGTCTCTGAAGGCGGTCTACCGGCTCTGGTAGATGCCCTCGTCGATTCCCAGGAATATTCCGACTACTTCGGTGAAGAGACGGTTCCCTACCTGCGCGGATTCGGTCAAGAAGCCCAAGAATGCCGCAACTGGGGTCCTCAGTTCGACCTGTTCAACTTCAGCGCCCCCTTCCGCAAAGTGCCGCAACTGATTACGCTGTACGCAGCTTACCAGCAGCCTTTGCCCGATCGCCACGTCTACGGAACTGGCAACGATCCTCTCGAAATTCAGTTCGGCGCGATCTTCCCCAAAGAATCCCGCGATCCCAAAACCGCTCCCGCACCGTTTGCCAAAGATACCCGTCGGGTTCTGATTCGTCAGGGCGCCGGTATCGAGAATCAACTGAGCAATCCCGGCGCGCGGGGTAAAGCACCCGGAAGCCTCGGTCCCAAAGTTTTCAAACTGGATCAAAATACGGGAACCAAGTTCTCGGAAAGTAATACCCAGACGCTGATTCGCGCTGCCTATCGCCAGGTTTTCGGTCGGGATGTCTATGCCGCTCAGCGCTTGGAGAGTTCGGAAATTCGCCTGGAAAATGGTGAGATTACGATGAAGGAGTTCGTGCGGATTTTGGCGAAATCGCCCACCTTCCGCAAGCTGTACTGGGATCGCTTGTACGTGTGCAAGGCGGTGGAATACATCCATCGGCGTTTGCTCGGTCGCCCCACCTACGGTCGAGCGGAAATGAATTCGTACTACGATATTTGCGCCAAGAAAGGTTTCTACGCCCTCATCGATGCAATTCTCGATGCACCCGAGTACGCAGAAGCCTTTGGCGAAGATACGATTCCCTACGAACGCTATCTCACTCCGGCCGGTCAAGCGATGCGCTACCGGAAGCCGACCAATATGGAAGGGACGGGAATGTTCGTTCGCACCGAAATCACACCTCGATTCGTCGAGTTGGGAACTCCCGCTCAGCCGATATCTTCCGAGCCGGACACGGCATTCCGGGTACAACAAGGGGTCAGCAAGCGTCGCGAGCAATCCAAGGTCTTCAAGCTCACCAACACGGCCGACAAGGTCGCCTTGAAAACCATCATCAAAGCCGCTTACCGTCAAGTATTCGAGCGGGATATCGATCCCTACGTGACCAAGCCCGAGTTTACGGCTCTCGAAAGCCGCCTGGGGAATGGCGATATTTCGGTGAAAGAGTTTATGGAAGGTTTGGGCGGTTCCGAACTCTACATCCGCGAGTTCTACACGCCCCATCCGAATACTAAGGTGATCGAGTTGGGAACCAAGCACTTCCTCGGTCGCGCTACTCGCGATCAAGCCGAACTGCGCAAATACAATCAAATTTTGGCCACTCAAGGAATTCGGGCATTTATTAATGCGATGTTGGTCACCCCCGAGTATACGGAGAACTTTGGCGAAGATACGGTACCCTACCGACGCTTCCCGACGCTCCCGGCAGCTAACTTCCCCAACACCGAACGCCTTTACAACAAGCAGACCAAGCAAAATGATGAAGTAGTCGTACCTAGCTTCACGCCGGTGGCACCTTTTGGAGGTTGAGTCGTTGGTTCTTTAATCTGAGGTTCTTTTAAGAACGGATAAAGCAAGAGGCAAGTCTACAAAGGCTTGCCTTTTAATTGGAACGTTCGAGTTGCGAACGTCGGCAATTTCTCGGGCTTTGCAACGATCGCCCATACTCAAACCTAGGCTAAGGAATAATTTCCGTCACAACCCGTCCCCCACTAATCACAAAGGTTTGGGATTCGAGTTTGCCCTCGGCCCTCGGGCCCGTCAAATTGAAGGGGGGATCGACTTGGCGATAGGTGACGTTGCCATCGGCGACAAACTCTTGGGCGGGAATATTCCAAGTGAGTCGATCGGCAATGAGTTGAGCGAGATTATCTTTTCCCAACGCTTCGATCCCATCAGTTAGATAGAACATTTTCTCGGTTAAATCGATCCAACCTTGGTTCCCCGTCATCGTGACTTGCTCTTGCTCGTGCAACACCCGCACGGGAAGGTTGGAGGTGGCCACTTGTGAGGGTAAGTCCCACACTAATTCGTTACTGGCAATTTGTAAGGGAGGTTCGACGAGACTGAGTTGGGCATTATCTTGGAGGGTAGAAACCTGAGTCGCCAGATCGATTTGAGCGAGTTGGGCAACAGCACGATCGGTAATTTTTTCTTCTTCCCCTTCCCCTTCAAAGCGATCGACCTGCACTTTTTGTTCGATAAACACCTGTTCGGGTTCCATTTCCCAGACAATCCGTTCCGTACTCAGTTGCAGGGACGACTCTTTGATTCGCATCACCACCTCTCCAAAGGCTTCTAAGCGTCGCTGCTGGCTAAAGAGTTGGACTTCCTCAGCAGTGACGTCGGCGCGTTCGTGAGTTCCGGTTAAATTACCGCGCACGATCAGGGTATCGTCTTGAGGGAGCCACTCCAGCTCGTCTCCAGTCATCACCGCTCCATCTTGGGTATCGACGGCGACGACTTCCTCTTTAAGAACGATTTTTTCGCCGTTTTGATGCACTTCCCCTTCTAAAGCTTCGATCTGGAAGACTAATTCCCCATTTTGATACAGCTCTGCCTTGGGACTTTCGACGGCAGCTAGTTTGCGATCGCCGCTGTAGGTCGCTTGTTTGCCGTTGACGACCCACATTAAATTGCCTTCACCGTCTACCTGTTCGAGGGTGATGTCGTTGAAGGTGAGGCGGTTTTCGACTTCTCGATCGGGTTTTGAGTCTTCGACGGCTTTCTCGGGTACGGAACGCCGATTCCCGCACGCGCCTAACCCCAACAGCAGTATTGCGGCGATCGGGATCGCAATGGCTCGAATTGAGAGAGAAAACCGGAGAATGGATAATATCATGCTTCACCAAGCCACAGCTTATCGACAGTACAAACTTTGAGGATAGAGGAATCTGCCGTAACAGTGACTTCCTCTATCCTACGTGTCGTGCCAAGTTTTCGATCGCGCCGTTAAAGCAGCGATCGCAACGCTCATTCGATGGGTCGATCGTCCATCGCGCTCAAACCCGATAGGGGGCGGTAGTTACTGTTACTGTAAGTCGTTGGGTTTGGGCGGGGAGTTTTTTGGATGTCTTCCTTGATGGCTTCGAGATCGATATAGCGATCGGCGACGTTAATCAAACTATCGCTGGTCATCGATCGTAAACTCACCACTTCCACCCGGACACCGCGATAGCTCACCGCATCCACGGCATAGGCCAGGTCCCCATCACCACTGACGAGGACGGCGGTATCGTACGATCCCACCAACGCCATCATATCCACCGCAATCTCCACGTCGAGGTTTGCCTTTTTAGAACCATCGGGGAGTTGTACCAAATCTTTAGCAATGACGCGATATCCGTTACGACGCATCCACAGCAAAAAACCTTGCTGCTTTTCGTTAGTGCGATCGACACCGGTATAGAAAAAAGAGCGCAGTAAACGGGAACCCCCCGTTAGACGGTAGAGAAGCTTGGTGTAGTCGATTTCCATTCCCAATTGCATCGCCGCGTAGAATAAATTGGAACCATCAATAAAAATGGCAACGCGACCGCGATTTTCTAGGACTTGTTCGGGGGTGAATATTGAGTCGTGATCGAAATCATTAAACATTGTTTTGTTATCCTAAATTTTTTATGGAAGTATACGAAGAAAATCAATTTCTTGTTGATTTGTTGACAAGTTTACGTAAATAAAAAACTAGATCGGTTCAGGGCGAACTAAAGTTATACGTAATGAGGAAATCGATTTGTAACAAGCAGCACACCGATCTCTCGATCCCATGTAAAAGCGATCGAATTCTAGGGCGTTTCTGGCATTTCCAAGCGCGCAAACACCGGACTGGGTTTAGAAAATGTTCGATCGCCGTCTAGTTTCCCCCAACTTCCATGGAGATCGAAGGAAAGGTCTTTCCATGTTGAGGGATCGTCAAAATCAATCTCGAAACCCAACTGCTGGTAAATTGCCGTACTCAAACCGGGAACGATCGCACAAAGTAAATACGCCGCCAAACGAACAGATTCTAAAACAACGTACAGGACTTCCTCGACAGCTTGCTGTTCTCCTTTCTTATACAACGTCCAAGGTGCCCGATCGTCTAGAAACTTATTACAACTGCGAACCAAAATCAATGTCTCTTCACAAGCTTGGTGAAAAGCCAAGGACTCGTAAGCCGCAGCTACCCGTTCTCCCAGACATAAGCCAATAGTTTTGAGGGGATGTTCGCACTCGAGTTCCTCGGGATTCACTTTCGGCACTTTCCCCCCACAATACTTCTGAGCCATTTTCAAGGTTCGATTGAGCAAATTCCCCAAATCGTTAGCCAAATCTGCATTGAGAATATTAATGAATCGGGTTTCGTTAAAATCCCCATCTTTCCCGAATTCAATTTCTTTGAGAAAATAGTAGCGCACCGCATCAGATCCGTATTTCTCGACCAATTCCACCGGATCGACGATGTTTCCCAAGGTTTTACTCATTTTTTGACCGTTTTTGGTCAAAAAGCCGTGACCGAAAACTCGATCGGGCAAGGGCAAATCTGCAGACATGAGCATGGCTGGCCAGTAAACGGCATGAAATCTCAAAATATCTTTACCGATTAGATGCAGGTTAATGGGCCACCATCGAGCAATGGCATTTTCTAAGGTGGGTTCGTCTGTAGAATCGAGTAACGCCGTAACATATCCTAAGAGGGCATCGAACCAAACGTATAAAGTATGATCGGGGTCGCCAGGAACTGGAAATCCCCAGTCTAAATTGACCCGCGAGATCGAAAAGTCTTGAAGTCCGCCTTTGACAAAACTCAACACTTCATTGCGACGAATCTCCGGTTGAATGAAGTCGGGTTGTTTTTGGTAGAGATCTTCAAGTCGCTCTTGATATTTTGACAGGGCAAAGAAATAGTTTCGTTCGTCCCGCCACTCTGCCGTTTGATTGGGATGCAAGGGACACTGACCGCCTTCGAGCAAATCCCGCTTTTCCTTAAACTCCTCACATGCGACACAGTACCAACCCGTTTGTTGTCCTAAGTAGATGTCACCCCGATCCCACACGCGCCCGAAAAATTCTTTGACGATGGCTTCGTGTCGGGGGGCCGTGGTGCGGCTAAAGCGATCGTATTGGATGCCTAGCTGTTGCCACAGGTCTTGAAATTTACCCGCAATCTCATCGCAGCGCTCTTGGGGAGAGCGCCCCGCATCGATCGCCGATCGCTGGATTTTCTGTCCGTGCTCGTCCGTACCCGTAATCAGCAGTACAGATCGCCCTCGCAGCTTTTGAAATCGGGCGATCGCATCAGCGGCGATGGTGGTGTACGCACTGCCAATATGAGGTAAGCCATTGACATAATACAAAGGCGTGGTGAGCGCAAACGTGTTAGGTTGGGTGCGAGTATCGTTCATATATTTTGCGAGGAGTGACCTCCTACGTCCTTCCGAGCTCCATAGGTTTGGAATCTAGAAGGATAGTTTAATTGTTTTGGGTCGATATTCCTAGAGATGTTATATTACTATTTAGTTTATATTCTAATCACATTCAGTCAACTTAGTATCAAATTGCTTGCTAAAAGTAGCACGATCGGACATCGACACACCACGGTACTTTTAGATCGTTCAAACATTAAGATTCGCTAAAGAGTTTCCCGTCACCGCCCACAGGACTTTTAAGGGAAAAATTCAGGAAGTATCCTTCGATAAGACTTGGAGGCGACAGGCCCATCGGACAAGCTCGAGGTGCTGTAAAAATTAATCGTCCTCGATGGAATATTAAAATCGAGCCTTCAGATCTTAACTTTTGTGATTTCCGGTAAATTTCGATGTGTTTATACGCATCAAAATCGAAATAGAAGGGCATGACTCATAGAACGATTTTTGAGTGGAGCGCGACAAATTAGCCATCGGAGATAGCCATATTGGATCGATCGTCCCCAGATGTCAGACCCCGCATTTTAGTAAAGGAACTCGGTTATTTCTGTTTAAATAGATGCACTCTACTTCACAAGCGGCTGCACGGAGATCCGACCCCCAAACAGGCCTCTTCATCCCCGATTTTCGGGTGCCCGACCTAAAAGCTGTTTGTAAAAAGTCAACAGTTTTCGAGCGAGGGCTTTATTCGTATAATGTTCGATGGCTCGTTCGTATCCCTGTCGGGCAATATTCTGCTTCTGGCCTGGTTGTTCGATTAACTTCACCAAACTGGTTTTGAGCGCAGCAACGTTCCCTTCCGGAAAAACGAAACCCCCCTCGGAAATGACGTGGGGAATTTCCCCCGAATCCGACCCGATAACCGGCACTCGGCAAGCCATAGCTTCGATGAGAACGTGACCGAACTGTTCTTTCCATCCCACGGAGGTGAGAGTTTTGAACTTATAGGTGGTTTCGGAAGGCAAAACTAGAACGTCGAGTAGGTTGATATATCGTTGTACGTCGTCGTGGGGAACGCTTTCAACCCAAATCAACCGCTCTTGCCAACCCTTACTAGCCGCCCAAGCTCGAATCTCGTCCTGTAAGGGGCCGCGACCTAAGAGCAACCACTTCCAGGGATATTCGGGCATCGATTCGAGGGCTTGACTTAAGGTGCGCAATCCCTTCTCTTCCACAAAGCGACCGACATAGCCGACGACGAAATCTTCCGAACTCAGCCCCAGTTGTTGTCGCAACTCCGGGACGGGATGGGGGCGAAATAAATCCTCGTCAACGCCGAGTTGAGGCATAATTTCGATCGGACCGCCGTAGCCGCGATCGCGTAAAATATCCGCACCGTCTTGATTGCCCACCACAATCCCATCAGTATGGCGCAAATTGTAAGCTTCGAGGGAACGAACCGGCCATTTTAACTCGTAAGGCAGATTCCACCAGGTAAAGAAAACCATTTTGGCGTTGAGTCCGAGGAGGCGATTTAGGGTGATGAATTGGGCGTAGGCGAGAGACTTAGAACCCTGTTCCACTTGAATGATATCGGGTTTAAATTCGCGCAAAAGACCCAATAAGTCCGTTCCGAAGGTGAGTAATCCTTGGTTATTTTGACTGAAGTTAGAAACCGGAACCACTTGAAACGAACCTTCGCGAAGATATTCCGATTCGATGGTTTTATTTTGAACGCCACCGGGCTTCCATCGACGGGGAACGACGATCGCAACTTCTAGATTTGGATGAAGATTGGCTAATTCTCGTAGTTTCTCTCGGTTGAGATCGACAATATAGGTGTGACTGGCAACTAAGACTCTCATGAGCGATCGCTTTTTTCTCAAAGGCAATTCCATCATAAGAGAAGAATTCTGGGGTTGTCACGGGTGCGGAAAACTCCAAAATCAGTGCTGGGTCTATGAAAAAATTCGCAAAAAACAACCGCCTCGCATCATCGAAAAAAGATGCAAGGCGGCGATTTTTAGGTTTTGTTTCATACTGTCTCTAGCCAGTCAAAAATTTTATCGAGTTGTTCGAGGGTAATTAACCCATACTGGAGCAAAACCATGGCAAAGGTATTGACACCGAGGTCGGGGCTTTGACGCAATGCCAGCGAAATTGAATTTTGGGGGATTAATAACTCATTCTTTAAAAACTGAATGAGCTTTGCTTGCTTTGTAAATTGCATTTGTTCATTTGCACCTGATTAACCGAATAGAGATAGTATCTCTGGGATTTTGTCAATTGACCGCGATCGACCTTACTTTTGGTGGCGATCGCGATCGTCATTATAGTGTGATTTAAACCACAAACGCGAAGCATTTTAAAAATCGAACGGAGAGGATTGTCTACCCGATATCAGATATGGGAGACTTGCGATCTCCAACTATGTCAATCGATTATACGTAGTTCTGTAACGATCCCCATCTATCTAAAGGTAGACGATGGAGAAAGTGGCACCGGTAACACAACCAACAAGAAATGTAAGCATTTAGCCCTGTCAGAAAGATTCCCCTTCTGTCACCTTTTTAGCGCCGTTTTCACAATTGTAGACTCCCATGTAGTTAATGGTCGGGTGGGCTGTTTGTCTGACGAGAATTTAATGGTTTCACTCGTTACAGAACAGAAATGCCTACCAATGCCTACCCCTATGATTGGGTTCTATATTTGATGAAAAACGAGATCCCAGGGAAGCCAGAGGAAGCTTCGCTGTTAATTTTTCGGAAACGTTTCCAATTTTCCCCTAAAAAAGGGGATTAAGGGGGATCGAGATCGATTTAAGCTGAAGCTGAATACCGAAGAAATCGACAAGTGACGACTAAAACAATTTCTTGCAATTTCACCTCAGAAACCGAAAACTTCGGCGCGCGACGACCAATTCCTTCGGTGAGGGCGTAACTTGCTGCCAGCATCCGCAGCCATAAACCAGGATAGCGCGGTTCGAGC
>NZ_JADEXN010000182.1 GCF_015207075.1 Zarconia navalis LEGE 11467 | reverse complement strand
TTTTTGACCCAGTCTTCCACGTCTTCTAAAATAGGTGGGGTTTGCGGTGGGGCTGAGGGTTCGGGAATATTGTTAAAATCCGGGCTGGGTTGACCATTTTCTACCCTCAGATCGTACAATCTCCGTTTGAGATAGTTATCTAACCAGGTGGTGACCCGACTCAAAGCCGGATTGTAAGGTTCTTTGGTGGTGGTAGCTTCGCAAAGATTGCGACAACAATACAGCCACATTTGTTGCTTGGCTTCTTCGTAATAGGGTACATTTTCCTTCCACAGTTTGCCCGATTGCTCGATGGCACGCACGAGTCGACTTAAACTCCGCCGACGTTCGCAACTGCCGGGAGGATGCTGACAAGTTTTTTCAACTAGTTTGCCTAAGGTATCTGACATAAGCATCATCGAACTGATATATCTTGTTATCGGTCGATTTGTCACAAAATATGCAAATTCGCTCCCGTGAGGGGGTTACAAGGAGATACGAGATTTTACTCGCAAAATGTAAATGTTTGTAACAATTTGCATAACTGATGGGAGATCGGCTGATGTCTTCATGGCTACTGATAAATACACCGTCCCGATCGGTGCGCGTTTGCACGCTGCCTGGGTTTGTGCAAACGCGAGGAAGTCTTGGGGATGACCCAAGCAGATGGCTTCTAGAGTGTTGTGCGATCGCGATCGTTCTTTAATTAGACCGGCGATCGCACTTTTTTTGCTTCTGAGATCGGATTTACGCAACAGCTCCAGAAGTCGGGGTGCCCAGTCGTGTAATCTGAGTTTTGGTTAAGCATCCAAGGACGAATGACTCAACGGTACGATCTGGCTGTCTACCCATTTCTGGAGAACGGCAGCATCTGGCTTTGAGCTGATTCACCCACGGGTATTCGTGTCGGAAAATTCCCCCGCGAGAAAGACACCGAGCCGACACAATTTCACGATTTTCGAGTCAAAACGGAACCGGGGAAAAAGGAAAATCTCAAAGAATTTCAGGTTCTTTCAAAAGTCGTCGATGATTCGATCGAAGGTTAGGGCATTAATTAAAAATCGAGATGGAAACGAACGGGCCTCAACTCGAAAGCCAACACTTACTCCTTCGTTTAGCCCGCCAGGAAGATGTGGTGGCGATCGTTCGATACTACACCGAACACCAGGCATATCTTGCCCCCTTCGAGCCAAGGAAAAGTCCCCAATTTTATACGCAAGCTCATTGGAAACGGGAGGTAAAAGCCCGAGTTGAGGAGTTTGCCACGGATCGATCGCTCAAACTCATTTTATTTGAGAAGGAGAATTTTGAGGCGATCGTGGGAACGCTCAACTTCACCAACTTTATTCGAGGCGCATTTCACTCTTGTACCGTCGGCTACAGCATCGCCGAAGCCAAACAGGGATGCGGTTACATGAGAGAAGCCCTAAGCATTGCCATCGATTATGCCTTTACGGAATTGAACCTGCATCGCATCACGGCCGCCTACCTTCCCCACAACCAACGTAGCGGCAAGCTGCTAAAACGCTTGGGTTTCGTCGTCGAAGGTTACGCCCGTGACTATCTCAGAATCGACGATTGCTGGCAAGACCACATCCTCACCAGTCGAATCAATACAAACTGGCGATCGGATTTTTAAGCCGTGCGGAATTTGGACGATCTCCGAGTCTTCCCATTTCCCGAATCTAACAGGACTTATACAAAGCCTCTATCTATAGGAGCTGTTAGCCTTGTGTTGCGATCGCGCTCACTAGCGTGCTTGCGCAGTCAAAACATAATCCTCAAAAACAGATACCCAAAACCCCTCCCCGATCGGGTATAGTCCAAATCTGTGCCAAAGTTGTCAATTTAGACTCGAAAACCCATGACACTTCCTGCTAAGATTGAGAGCCTCTATACAGATGGGGCTTGTAGTAACAACCCAGGAATGGGGGGCTGGGGTGTGTTGGCAATCTATCGCGACGGTTCGGTTTTCGAACTCGGAGATGCCGAACCCGATACAACCAATAACCGTATGGAGATGCAAGCAGCGATCGCCGCTCTGCAATTGTTTGCCGACTCCGGGCAATCCGATCCCGTGACCCTATACACCGACAGCGAGTACCTCAAAAAAGGTATTACCCAATGGATTCGAGGCTGGAAAAAGAAAAACTGGAAAACCGCTTCGGGAAAACCCGTTTTGAATCGAGATTTATGGGAAACCCTCGATACTCTCAACTCGTCCCACGTTCGATGGGAGTACGTTCGGGCCCATGCGGGCAATCCCGGTAACGAACGCTGCGATGAAATTGCCCGCACCTTTGCGACTGGCCAGTTTCCAGCCCTTCGACAGGTCACTAAACCGACTCGCAACGGACAAACGATCGACAGCCCCCCGAGCAAAACGGTACAATCGACATCTATACCTTCTAACCTTTCAACCTTTGATTCTGCGATGACTGACGTGACTATTCCCATGAATGACAGCGCCCTTGACAATTTGGCCCGTACTTCCAAAGTAGGGCAACTGCGCGATCTGATTGATAGCTTGCGAATTGCCGATGAAATTGCCGACAAGGGCTATCTCATTAGCAGTTCCGAACTGGCCGATCTAATTAATGTAAATGCGAGTGCCGTCACCAGTCGAGGCGACCATTGGGTTTGGCGTAACTGGGTTGTTTCGCGAGTGCGGCGCGAAGGCAATCAAATTCTCTGGCAATTGGAACGAGTGGATTAACTTCCAGCGTTAAGATTTCGAGCGTCCCCCTTAGTTTGATTCTAGAAGCTAGGGGGGAAAGCTAAGACTTACCGAAAAACCCATAACGATCGAATGATGGGCGAGTTGGGCTGTCAAATGCCTGAATATGACTTGGAGGGAAAACGCAGTGAGCGATCGAGTCGAACTCGAAAAATACAAGCAACAGATCGCCAATTTGTATAGCGCTCGCAGTGCCAGTTACGATCGTGGCGACTGGCATCCTCGAATTGCTCGCCGACTGGTCGAATACGCAAGATTAAGCCCAGGGCAACAGGTCTTAGATATTGCCACGGGGACGGGCATGGTGGCGCTCTTAGCAGCCCAAATTGTCAAAATGGAAGGGCATGTGATTGGGATTGATATCTCAACGGGTATGCTCGAACGGGCTCGCCAAAAACTGAAAGCCAGTGGCTTGAAAAATATCGAGTTTCAGCTCGCTGATGGGGAAGCATTAAGCTTTCGCGAGAACCACTTCGATACCATCTTTTGTTCGTCAGCGATGATTTGGATGTCTGACTTGCACCGGGCCTTACGCCTTTGGCAGCGGTGCTTGAAACCAGGGGGACTTCTCTGCTTCCATGCTTTCGCGGACACTGCGTTCGTCGGTGGAGTCGTCTCACAAAAGATACTCGAAAAATATGATGTTTCCCTGTCGTTAAATAAACCAACAGGAACCACTCAGAAATGCTACGACTTAATGGACGCAGCCGGGTTTGAAAACATAGAAATTAAATCCGAGCCAGATGGCAGCTATATCAGTCTCGAACAAGCCAAGGGAATGTGGATAGGAGATAGTAGCTTTCCAACACCGGGACAGTACCCGAATCCCTTGCGAGAACTGTCATTATCACAACGGGTGGAGGCGAAGATCGAATTTGATGCGGTCTTGGATTCATTACAAACCGAACGAGGAATTTGGGACGATCGTACGATCTTTTATACTCTCGGTCGTAAAGCTTTTCCAAAAGATGGGTTGGCGAGCGGTCGCATCATCTCGAATGGGTATTAACAATGACTCCACAGACAATTGAGCATCTAGCTTATCCTGAATCGAGGACTAGCAAAATGATTAAGTTCCAACAACTCTATCGCGCTTATCAGCTCTATCGTCAGAAGTCAGAATACTTGGGGGATGTGGCAATTCTCAAAGCCGATGCTTTCGATGCGAGCATGACCCCAGAACTTGCCGAGAAAATGCAACCCGTCGTCGGCTATTACCCAAACATCGACTTAGAAAAACTCAGTCAACTTCCCGATGGTACGTTTGGACGAGAATACGCGCGGCATATGCGCAATAACCATTTAAAGCCGTTAAATGTGAGTCCAGAGTTAACAGAAATTGCCGATCGCAATGTGTTTGCTCTTCGCTATGCCATCACTCACGATATCTTTCATCTCTTACTGGGATTCGATACCAGTTATGCGGGAGAAATGGGAGTTTTGGCCTTTGCCGTAGCGCAAAATTACAGTCCGCAAAATCGGCTGGGGTTGCTGCTGGGTCGAGTTATCTATCCGATTTTAGCACCGGGTCAGATCGAACAAATTTTTGCCAATATCCGCAAAGGTAAAGAACTCGGAGAACGGGCTGAATTTTTGTTGAAATATCGGTTTGAGGAATGGTGGGAAAAGTCTCTGGTGGAGGTTCGATTTTCTTTGGGCTTACCAGAAGTCGCTAATCTTGCATCCTAAGCACGAATTTATAGCCCTAGATAGGTCGTTTCAGATAAATATCATAAGTTTTATCTGAGAGGCAGATTTGGAATATCTGTGAGTCTTTAACGATCGCAACAATCTCGCTTTCTAATCACTTTCAAATTCTCCCATGGCTCCGAGTCGAATTGTGATTAATTCAACATCGGTCAGTGCTTGATGCGGACCTTGGCATGTTCCCTTGGATGTTATCCAAAAACAACCCTTCTCACAAAGCCGCTCTCCTGTTTTTATACTGCCTGAAACCACAAAAACATACTCATCAACCGGGTGTGTATGAGCTGGGATAATTGTTCCTTTCTTCATTTTTAGGCGATGGATAGAACCTTCTGGAACTGGCTCTGCTAGAACTACCCAACTTGCACCTGGAAATGCTGTTAAATCCGAATATTTTTGTTCTGAAAAGTCCTGAAATGTTTGAGCCATCAGTTTGATTCTCGATATCGAATAACTAGAGTTTAGACTAAACAATGCGATCGCACTCAACCAGCCACAGTGTCTACGCTTGCATTACCCCTGATACAAAAGACATCGCTTTCTCGACCAACTCAGGATCTGCTTTCTCAGGAGAACCTGCATCAAAAGGAGGGGCTGGATCGTATTCGATAAGGAGCTGCGTAATCTTTGCAATGTCCTCACCGTAGAGTCTGGCGGCGACAGTAAGGCCAAAGTCGATGCCTGCGGTTACACCGCCGCCAGTCATACGGTTGCGATCTACCACAACTCGCTCTGTGCCAACTGCAACGCCTAGGCTGGCTAATTTCTCTCGTGCCGCCCAGTGAGTCGCTGCGCGATAGCCGTTTAGTAACCCTGCTTTGGCTAGAAATTCAGACCCACCGCACACCGAGGTCACAAACTTAGCGTCGTTGCCCTGCTTGGCTAAAAAGTCTAGTATCTCTGCATCATCTACGACTGCGTTTTGACCCATGCCACCGCCGATGCAGATAATATCTAGAGGTGGGCACTTTGCGAAGGTCATATCGGGTGTAATGACCGTGCCATCGTCTGTGGTAATTGGGTTTAGCGTTTTCCAAAGGCGATGAATCCGAACGCCAGGAAGTGAGTTGAATACGGTCTGTGGTCCGATGACGTCGAGGGCAGTCATACCTGGATAGAAAACGAAACCGATAGCATAGCTGGGCATTTCTGGCATATATTTGAGCCTTCTAGTAATTGTGTTTAGTGATGGGCATGATAGAACGTCTGTCCTGTTTCTATACTAGGAATAACAACCGGCTGGGCATAGACCTCGATCGAGTACTCTTTGACCAGAACAATGAGTAGAACAATGACCGCCTTGCAGCCTCTATTTAAAGCAATTCAGCAAAGTGATGATAGGTCCAAGATGCGATCTCACCTCACACCCATACTGCTGGAGTACTTTGAAGCTAATCGCGCTGGCATCTTTTTCTTCGATCGGCTCAAGCAGGTTAGTCCTAAACTGCGTAGAGTTCTAGATATAGCTCTTTGCGTCGATCGCAATCCTCTTTTTGGATACATGACAGAACGCCACACGCCGGTTCACGAGGGGATGGTGACTACACCGAAAGCCTGGAAGATAATTTGCCCTCGTCCAGATCACTGGCACGTAATGGCAGGACCCCTTATTCAAGGGGGGCGGATAGTCGGCTCAGTGGGCTGCACTCGCGACAAGACCATGCCCGCCTTCAACAGTCAAGATGTCACGGATCTAAGCGCTGTTTGTTTGCATCTATCGGAGCGTACAGCCGTGTTACGCTCCACGCTACCCACAAGCTCTGAGCCTTCCATCCTAGCTAGCGAGCAACTGACGCCGCGCGAGCTAGAAATTGCTAATTTAGTGGCTTTGGGTAGAACTAACGCAGAGATCGGTCGTGAGCTATGGATTACGGAGAATTCTGTTAAGCAGGCGCTGAAGCGGATGTTTCGCAAGCTGAAGGTGCGATCTCGCACACAGATGGTGACACAGATTTCTAGAACGCAAAGTAACTCATAGGAGAATGATTAAGCTGCGTAGCCGCTTAATCAAATAAACAGCATTGCCTTTATTTTTCGCTTCCAATTAATAATGAAACCGCCTTCATTCACTAGAGTTTAGTCTAAACTCCAGTAATAATCAGTCTACTGCGATTCAATACCCATTTCAATTTTTTCGATCGGCTTTCTAGGAAAAGTGACTAAAAATAAGTAAAAATATTAGGCTCTAACTGTAACGATGTACCACATATTTGCTGGAAAAGTTCGTTTTTCACAGAACATTTCTTCTAAATCGTTAAATTGTAAAATTTCAATTTCGTTAAACCCTTTTTCTTTTAACCACTCTTCCATTTCATCGCCGTACATCCCAAAACGATAGGGTTCGCCAATTTTTGCCAAGTGCTCGATATTGATATTGATTCCGGGAATTCGATCGTTTTTAAATGTCATCAGCGGCGAACAACAGTCAAAGACAAATACCGAACCTGGAGCCATTTGAAGCTTAATATAATCTAAAACTTTGGAAATACTGTCTCGCTCCAAATAGTAGCTAACGCCTTGCCAAACATAAATAGTCGGAACTTTGCTTTCAAAGCCATACTCAAAAATGCGGTTGAGATTGTCTCGATTTAGGTCGAGAGAAATAAGTGATAAATCTCGAGGAATAACGCCCAGTTTGGAACGCAAGCATTTTTGTTTCTCTTCAATCGTTTCGGGAAGATCTATTTCAAAAGTTTTCACCGAATTTTCTTTAATAGTAGAAAGGCGAAAAAATCTCGTATCGTAACCGGAACCGAGTAGAATAAGTTGTTTGCATCCTGCTGAAATTGATGCTTCGATCGCCCGATCGCCATACTTTTCTCGCAAAATAATATACCAGTAGGCAAGATGCTGAAAATGCTCTTCATCATCTTGAGGTTGAGCGATTGCGTTAAGGGGGTTTTGTTTCAAAAATTCAAGATCGGATTCGTCAAAGAACCAGCGAATATAACGATCTTCCAAAAGAATATCGCTTTGATATTGATGGGCAAGCTTTAAAAAAGCTGCTCCTTTGTTTGTTTTGTTTTTCCATTCAATAGCCATTTTAAAATTTTTGGGCTTTATAAATTTCCAGACAATACTATATCAAAATATTAAGTGAATACGTCTGATTTAAATTCGCCAATTCGCATAGAAATCGAAGTCCGTACGAGCTTAGACAAATGTATATCTCCCCAAACATCGGATAACCGATCGCGAATTAAGTCAATGGGATTGCTGTTGCGGGCTGAAATAAATCGTTGGGTTGCCGACCAAGTTTCTAAATAGCCGAATACCCGATCGAGAGACCACATCGCTTCCATTTGAAATTGGGGCGTTACCCGTTCTTCAAAGGGGAAATCAATCGATCGATATCCTTCTTCAATCAGTTGACGTTCCGGCGACCAATATTCTCCTATAATTTGATGGTAGTATTCTTCGATAATCGGATCGATTTTTTCAGAGATCGATAGAAGTTGGTAGCACCATACCGCTAATATTCCGCCCGGTTTAAGAACTCGCTTAACTTCTACATAAAATCTCTCGATATCGAACCAATGGAGAGCTTGACCGACGGTCGCTAAATCTATTGAATGGGTTTCGATCGTCGTTTGTTCCGCCGGTTCAACTCGGTAATTAATTAGAGGATGAGGCGCGGCATTTTCGATTTGAGAAGCACTCGCATCGGTAGCAATAATTTTCTTAAAATACGGTACTAAACTCATTGCTACTTGTCCGCTGCCCGTGGCGCAATCCCAAACCCGATCGCATCGATCGCATTGCGAAGCGAGGTACTCGAATAAAGCATCGGGATATCGAGGACGATAGGTGGAATAGGCAGAAGCTTGTTTAGAAAAATAGTCTTTGAAAGTCATAAATAATGGATTTTAAAGGACTCCTAATCTCCAGTCTCACTAATTTTTCGGGCGACCTTTGCCTTCTCGATCTTTTTGGGGTTGATTCAAGTCAGTCTTGTGAATTTCCCGAAGGAGTCAAACTTATTTTTTGAAGAGGTCCGATCGAGCCTAAGCTTAATATTGAAGCATAACTTAAAAGAAAAGCGATAATGGTATCCTATTGCTAAACTTCACGTCTATCGTTTTTCAATAGCCCCGATGCTCGACATTCCCCAACAGTTAGCCACCGAACTTTCCCTCAAGCGCACTCAAATTGATAGCGCCCTCTCCCTATTCGCTGAAGGGGCAACCATTCCGTTTATCGCCCGCTATCGCAAAGAACGCACGGGGAACATGACGGAGGTGGAACTGCGCCAACTGAGCGATCGCTTCACTTATTTGACGGAGTTGGAAGAACGCAAAGCCACTATACTACAAGCGATCGCCGATGCGGGGAAACTCACCGATGAATTGCAAGCCCAAATCGAAGCCTGCGATCGAAAAACAGAACTCGAAGATCTCTATCTCCCCTACCGCCAAAAACGGCGAACTCGCGCCACTGCCGCCCGAGAAAAGGGACTCGAA
>NZ_JADEXN010000181.1 GCF_015207075.1 Zarconia navalis LEGE 11467 | reverse complement strand
CTACGAATTGCTCGCGGTCGAGTTACCTTTCCAAAGCGACGACCCGATGGAGTTGGTACACTCTCATATTGCCAAAACCCCTCTGGGATTGGGATACAAGAAAGACATTCCCCAGATGCTAGCCAGCATCGTCATGAAATTGATGGCGAAGAATGCCGAAGAGCGCTATCAAAGTGCTTTGGGGTTGAAACACGATTTAGAAAAGTGTTTGTTTCAATGGAAAGAAACCGGTCATATCGAACCGTTTGAGTTGGGGGAACGGGATATTTGCGATCGCTTCATTATCCCCGAAAAACTCTACGGTAGAGAAGCTGAAGTTACCCAGTTGTTAGAAGCCTTCGAGCGCGTTGCCAACGGAGGTGTGGAACTGATGTTGGTGGCGGGTTTTTCTGGTATCGGCAAAACGGCTGTCGTCAACGAAGTTCACAAACCCATCGTTCGCCAGCGAGGTTATTTTATTAAAGGGAAATTCGACCAATTCAACCGTAATATTCCCTTCAGCGCCTTCGTTCAAGCTTTCCGCGATTTGATGGGGCAATTACTATCGCAGAGCGAAACTCAGCTCGCACAGTGGAAAACCGAAATTCTCTCCGTTTTAGGAGAAAATGCTCAAGTTGTTATTGAAGTTGTTCCCGAACTCGAACGCATCATCGGCATTCAACCTTCTGTCCCCGAGCTATCGGGAACTGCCGCCCAAAATCGCTTCAATTTGTTGTTCGGGAAGTTCGTTCGCGTCTTCACCACAAAAGAGCATCCTTTAGTTATTTTCCTCGACGATTTGCAATGGGCAGATTCGGCATCTCTAAACTTGCTTAAATTATTAATGGAAGAGTCAGAAAGGGGATATTTGCTAGTTTTAGGTGCTTATCGCGATAACGAAGTTTATCCAGCACATTCCTTGATGCTGATCCTTGATGATATTCGCAAGGCAGGAGCAATTCAAAATACATTAACGCTTGCGTCTTTAGATGAGCTTGATGTTACTTATTTGGTTGCCGATACATTGCTATGCTCGGCAAAACTTGCTGAACCTCTATCGCAGTTAGTTTATCATAAAACCCAAGGCAATCCCTTTTTTGCCACTCAATTTTTGCAGGGTTTGCACGCAGAAAATCACATTGCATTCGAGGCGGATGCGGGATATTGGCAGTGTGATTTGACCGGGGTACGACAGCTAGCACTAACAAATGATGTCGTCGAATTCATGGTAGGACGACTGCGGAAATTGCCTCCCCAAACCCAGAAGGTTTTGCAACTTGCAGCTTGTATCGGCAACCGCTTCGATTTAGGAACCTTGGCAGTGGTTTGCGAATGTCATCAAGAGGAGGTGGCTGCCAATTTGTGGAAGGGGTTGCAGGAGAGTTTTATCGTTCCCGAAAGTCAAACCTATAAATTTTTCCAGGGAGACGCTCTCGTAAAAAAAGAAGACAATACGATCGCGGTAGATTATCGCTTCGTACACGATCGCATCCAGCAAGCGGCATATTCTTTACTCCCCGAATCCAAAAGGGCAGCAGTCCATTTCTCGATCGGGCAACTCTTGGTATCCCATCTCTCCTTAGAACAACGCAACAAGCGGATCTTTGAGGTAGTCAATCACTTAAATTGCGGTCTCGACCTGATTAGCAATCCCACCGAGAAACAGGAACTATTGAATTTCAACGTGCTAGCCGGACAGCAGGCTCATTTGTCCACCGCCTACGCTTCTGCCTTAGAGTATTTTTTGACTGCTGTGAATCTCTTGAGCAAAGATGCTTGGACGCGGCACTACGACCTTGCTAAATCAATCCATATTAATGTGGCGAAGAACGCCTATCTATCGGGAAATTTACCCCAGATGGAAACATTTCTCAAAACAGCCTTTGCTCAAACCGGTACTCTCCTAGACAAAATACCGCTCTACGAAATCAAGATTCAAGCACTGGCTTCCCAACATCAACTCCAAGAGGCAATCGAATTAGGATTGGATATTCTCGGGCAATTAGGACTCGACTTTCCAGAACAGCCAACACCCGAAGACTTTGCCAAAGGACTCCAAGAGGTTAATACAAACTTAGCCGGACGACCCGTACAAGAGCTGATTCTTTTACCAAAAATGGAAGATCCTGTAGCCCTTGCCGCAACGCTCATTCTGCTGAGGCTTTCGGCTGCACTGATGATCGCAGCTCCTCATCTGATGCCCTTTGCTTTTTTTAAAATGGTGAGCTTGTCAATTTGCAAAGGGAATACCGCAATGTCGGCATTGGGCTATGCGACTTATGGACTGATTCTATGCAGTGCTGTCGGTGATATTGATACGGGCTATCAGTTTGGCAAGCTAGCCGTGCAAGTCTTGGAAAAATTCTCTGGCAAAGGAGTACAAGCCACAACAATGACGCGAATTAACGCGGGGGTTTCCCATTGGAAAGAGTCACTGCGCAGTACGTTGCCTTCCCTGCAAGAAACCTATCAAGTGGCCTTAGAAACGGGCGATCTAGAGTATACGGCGGTTTCCGCTCAGGTTTACGCCTACCACCTGTATTTTTCCGGGCAAGAGTTAAGCCAAGTCGATCGAGAGTTAGCAGCTTATAGTCACGCGATCGTTCAAATTCAACATAAGACCTTTTTATACTGCGTAAAGGCCTATCATCAACACACTCTTAATCTATTAGGCCGTTCGGCAGATCCCATCAAGTTGATCGGAACTGCTTATGATGAAACGATTGACCTTCCCGATCAGTACGAAGCCAATGATGCTCATGGAATTGCCGTCGCTCATCTGTTTAAGGGGATTGGTTGTTATTTCTTTTATGCCTATGATGAGGCCTTGGATAACTTTGAAAAAATAACTCCTTTTCTCCGTTCGATCGCGGCTTTTGCGACAGGATGCGCTTTAACATTCTATGAATCTCTTACTTATCTGACCATTATCGATCGGCATCCCATAACAGAACGAACTTCTTGGTTAGAAAAAGTTGTGGCGAATCAAGAAAAGTTAGCGCACTGGGCTAATCACGCGCCGATGAATTACTTGCATCGATATCATTTAGTAGAAGCAGAACGACATCGGGTATTGGATGAAAAACTAGAAGCTATTGAGATGTACGATCGCGCCATCTCAGGAGCAAAAGCAAACGAGTATCTTCAAGAAGAAGCGCTAGCAAACGAACTCGCTGCTAAATTCTATTTGGAGTGGGGCAAGGAAAAAATTGCTCGAACTTACACGATCGAAGCTTACTACTGTTACGCCCGGTGGGGAGCTAAGGCAAAGAACGACCAACTTGAAGCCACTTATCCCCAACTCCTCGCTCCTATTTTTCAACAACAATCTAATGTTGATTTTGATGCAAGGCTTACCTGGAATTCTAGCAAAACGATTACCACTCAAAGCAGTAGCCAGACTTCTGCCGCTCTAGACTTTACCGCAGCACTCAAAGCATCCCAGGCAATTTCAGAAGAACTCGAACTCGATAGCTTGCTCTCAATCCTGATGCAAGTGGTTATTGAAAATGCGGGAGCGGACAAAGGAGTACTAATTCTCTCAGAATCGGGAAGTTGGGTTGTGCGGGCAATGACAATTCTCAATACCAACTCAGAGGAAAGTCGGGCATCTCAAACCTCTACCTTACTCTCTTGTTCTCTTGAGCAGAGCGAAGAAATTCCGACGACCCTAATTCGCAATGTCTCTCGCACAGTAGAATTATTAGTCCTCAATGATGTGACTGCGGATAAGACTTTTGCGGGAGATTCTTATTTTACGACTCGATCTCCTCAATCGTTAATGTGCACGCCGATCGTCCGCCAAGGTCTAGTTATTGGGATCTTGTATTTGGAAAACCACTTAGTCAAGGGTAGTTTTACGCGCGATCGCGTTGAAGTTCTCAACCTCCTCACCGCTCAAGCTGCGATCTCTTTGGAAAACGCCCAACTCTACCAACAAGCACAGCAAACGCTCGCGAACTTGAAAAACGCCCAACTGCAACTAGTACAAAGCGAGAAAATGTCGGCATTGGGAAATCTCGTAGCAGGTGTGGCTCACGAAATTAACAATCCCGTCGGCTTTATTGCCGGAAATCTGCAACCGGCTCGAGATTACGTACAAGACTTGTTCGGATTAATTGACTTATATCAAGAGAAACTCCCCAATCCCGATGAAGAGCTAGAAGAAGAAATTGCAGCAATCGATCTAGAATTTCTGCGCTCGGATCTACCCAAACTGATTGGTTCGATGAAAGAAGGAACCGATCGCATCGGTCATATCAGCACCAGCTTGCGGACGTTTTCGCGCACGGATAAAGAACATAAAGTGCCCTTCAACCTCCACGAAGGCCTCGACAGCACTGTGTTGATTCTCAAACACCGCCTGAAGGCTAACGAATACCGTCCGGCGATCGAAATTGTCAAGCAATACGGCAACCTCCCAGAGGTGCAATGCTTCCCCGGACAACTCAATCAGGTATTTATGAACTTGATTGCCAATGCCATCGATGCCCTAGATGATGGGAACGCCGGACGCAGTTTTGAGGAGATTGCCGCAAATCCCAATCGAATTACCATCAGCACCGAAGCCACATCCGAAGAAATCATTATCCGAATTTCCGATAACGGTGTGGGAATGCCCGAAGATATTAAACAACGAATTTTCGAGCAGGGATTTACCACCAAAGGAGTAGGGAAAGGAACGGGATTGGGAATGGCGATCGCCCGTCAGATCGTCGAAGAGAAGCATGGCGGTACGATATCTTGTACTTCCGAACCCGGCATTGGAACCGAGTTTGCGATCGCCCTTTCGAGAAACTAAATCTCCATAGCTCTAAAATGACGGCAAACCAGCCCGGATTCGGTTTTCCCAGTTCGCGATCGCCCTTTCTCAACGCACTAAACCGATCCGTCCATTTCTAATACTCGCACCAAAAAAGCCCAGCGATCGGCCAACTCCTCGATCGTCTTAGTGGTGGGTTTGCCCGCCCCATGTCCGGCTTTGGTTTCGATGCGAATTAATAGCGGATTTCCCCCCTCTCCCGCAGCTTGCAAGGCTGCTGCAAACTTGAAGCTGTGGGCGGGAACCACCCGATCGTCGTGGTCGGCGGTGGTAATCATCGTCGCCGGATAAGCCGTGCCAGATTTGAGGTTGTGCAGGGGGGAATAGGCATGGAGAGCGTTGAATTCCTCGAGATTCTCCGGGGAACCGTAGTCGGAACACCAAGCCCAGCCGATGGTGAACTTGTGGAAGCGCAGCATATCCAACACCCCCACCGCCGGCATAGCCGCCGCAAACAAGTCGGGACGCTGAGTCATGCAAGCCCCCACCAGCAGACCGCCGTTGCTGCCGCCACCGATGGCGAGTTTCGCCGAACTGGTGTAACCGTTGGCAATCAGCCACTCGGCAGCAGCAATAAAATCGTCGAACACGTTCTGTTTGTTGAGTTTGGTTCCCCCCTGGTGCCACGCCTCTCCGTATTCGCCGCCACCGCGCAGATTGGGAATCGCCAATACGCCGCCGAGTTCCATCCATACCAACTGTCCGACGGTAAACACGGGAGTCAGGGAGATATTAAAGCCGCCGTAACCGTAGAGATAGGTGGGATTTTGCCCGTCGAGTTCGATGCCGGTTTTGTGGGTGATAAACATCGGCACTTGAGTGCCATCTTTACTGGGGTAGAAAATCTGCGTCGTCTCGTATTGACCCGGATCGAAATCCACTTGGGGCTGGCGAAAGACGCGGCTTTCTCCCGTTTTCATGTCGTAGCGGTAAATCGTCGTTGGGGCAGTGAATCCGGTGAAGCTGTAGAAGGTTTCGGTGTCGTGGCGTTTGCCGCTAAATCCCCCCGCCGAACCGATGCCGGGTAACGCCACATCTCGGACGAAGGAACCGTCGAGGTTGAAAATTTTAATTTCCGTGCGGGCATCTTTGAGGTAGCTGGCGACGAACTGATTGTTGAGCAGTCCCACCCCTTCTAACACGTCTTCCGCTTCGGGGATAATTTCGGTACGCTCTCCCGTTTGAGTTTCGATCGCGATTAACCGACCGCGTGGGGCATCGAGATCGGTGCGGAACCAGAATGCCGAGCCTTCATTATCCACAAAAGCGTACTCGGCTTCAAATTCATTAATTAATTCCACCACTGGGGCATCGGGGACGGTTAAATCTCGGTAGAAGACCAAATTTTTCGGGTCGGTTCCCCGCCACACGGAGATAATCAGATATTGCCCGTCTTCGGTGACACCGCCGCTAAATCCCCATTCTTTCTCGTCGGGGCGATCGTAAATGAGGGTATCTTCGGTTTGGTTAGTGCCCAGGCGATGGTAGTAGAGTTTTTGGAAGTAGTTGATATCTTCGTATTTGGTGTCTTCGTTGGGTTCGTCGTAGCGACTGTAGAAGAAACCTTGGCTGTCGTGAGTCCAGGATGCGCCGGAGAATTTCACCCATTTGAGACGATCGGCTAAATCCTTGCCGGTGTCTACATCGCGAACCTGCCACTCTTGCCAATCGGAACCGGAACTCGACAAGCCGTAAGCCATGAACTTGCCATCTTCGCTGATGGAATATCCTGAGAGGGCGACGGTTCCATCTTCAGAGAGGGTGTTGGGATCGAGGAGAACTCGGGGTTCGCCGTCGAGGGACTGCAAGACGTAGAGAACGCTTTGGTTTTGCAGCCCGTCGTTTTTAAAGAAGAAATAGCGATCGCCCCGCTTGAAGGGAGTGCCGAATTTTTCGTAGTCCCACAGTTGCGTGAGGCGTTCTTTGATGCGATCGCGCTGGGGAATTTGGTCTAAAAACCCCGAGGTGACTTGGTTTTGTCCTTCGATCCAGGTGCGAGTTTCCTCAGAATCCGGGTCTTCTAGCCAGCGGTAGGGATCGGCGACTTCAATACCGTGATAGTTATCGGTTTGGTCGGCTTGACGGGCGATCGGGTAGTTGAAGGAAGGGCTGGAACTAGACATAGGATCGCGGTTTTGAGGAACGCTTTTTAATCTAGCATTGCTAGGGGTGAATTCGGAATTCGGAATTCGGAGTGCCGAGTTTGGGGAAGAGCAAAGTCGTAGGGTGGGTCGTTGTGACGGTTGGAATGTACTTCGACACTCATAATTTCACACGATCGAGCCAGCTACGCTACAGTACTCACAGTTTTGAGTTGAAGGTGTGCGATGAAAAGCCTAGAGGAAATCGAGCAATGGCTTGTGGGGCATAAGTCGATATTGGAAGAACGCTACAAGGTTAAAGAGTTAGGTATTTTCGGTTCGTACGTTCGTCAAGAGCAAACCGAAACCAGCGATGTTGACGTGCTAGTAGAATTTTCAGAGACACCGAGCTTGTTAAAGTTTATCAATTTGGAGAACTATCTGGGCGATAACCTGGGCGTTCGGGTCGATCTGGTGCATAAGGCTGGGTTGAAACCTCGCATTGGGGAGCGGATTTTGGCAGAGGTGGTTTACCTGTGATGAAACGGCAAGTGGCGGACTATCTACAGGATATTTTGGATGCTGTTGCAGCGATCGAGGAATTTACAACCGGAATCGAGGTTGAGTCGTTTGCTAAGAAAATAGACAAACATCAAAGGTTAAAAGGCTGAGAGGTGAAAACCCATGATGCAGGACGAGCTATTGCAAATTATCGAAAAAGCAGCCAGAGACGGGGCAACAGTACTCGACCTCAGCTATAACCAACTGAGCAGCCTGCCTTCCGAAATCGGTCAACTGCAAAATCTCTCATCTCTCGACCTCAGCAATAACCAACTCAGCAGTCTGCCTTTCGAAATCGGTCAACTGCAGAATCTCTCATCTCTCGACCTCCGATATAACCAGCTTGTCAGCCTGCCTTCCGAAATCGACCGATTGCAAAATCTCTCATCCCTCGACCTCAGCCATAACCAACTCGGCATTCTGCCTTCCGAAATTGGTCAATTGCAAAATCTGTGGCGGCTTTACCTCCGAAATAACCAACTTATTAGACTGCCTCCTGAAATTGGTCAACTGCAAAATCTCTCACGACTTGACCTCAGCCATAACCAACTTGGCAGTCTGCCTTCCGAAATTGACCAACTGCAAAATCTCTCAAAACTCGACCTCGACAATAATCCTTTGCCCATTCCACCGGAGATTTTAAAGAAGTGTTACTGGCCGAAAAAAATTATCAACTACTACTTGAAAAACCAGGCAGAGCCTTCCCACCCTCTGAACGAAGCAAAGGTATTGCTGGTAGGCGAAGCCAAAGTGGGTAAAACTTCCCTGGTCAAGCGGTTAATCGATGGCACTTTCGACCCCCACGAACCGATGACGGAGGGCATCCTGATTCGAGCATGGCCTATTGAAGTCAACGAGCAAACAGTCAAACTTAATGTCTGGGACTTTGGCGGTCAGGAAATCATGCACGCCACCCACCAGTTTTTTCTTACTAAGCGTAGTCTCTATCTGCTGGTGCTGGATGTTCGCCAAGACGAGCATGGCAATCGGGTGGAATATTGGCTGAAGATCGTCCGCAGCTTTAGCGGCAACTCCCCAGTCATCGTCGTCGGCAATCAGGTGGATCGAAAACCCCTCGATCTCGACAGGCGGGGACTCCAACGTAAATATCCCAACATTGTCGGGTTTGTGGAAACCTCATGCCGCAACCTCAAACACAAGGGCATCGACAAACTGAAACGAGAAATTCAGACCCAAATTGCCCAACTTCCCCACGTCTTCGACACGCTGCCGGAATCGTGGTTTGCGGTGAAAGCCCAGCTCGAACAACTCGATGCTGACTATATCGAATATCACCAGTACCAGCAAATCTGCGCCGACAAAACCGTGACCGACACGCAAAGTCAAGACACCCTCATCGGCTTTTTGCACGACCTGGGTATTGCCCTCAATTTCCGCGACGATCCCCGTCTGAAGCAAGACAGTGTGCTAAATCCGGAATGGGTGACCAATGGAGTCTATTCTATCCTTAACGATAACGTCCTAATGACTC
>NZ_JADEXN010000180.1 GCF_015207075.1 Zarconia navalis LEGE 11467 | reverse complement strand
ACGCTAACTTATACCCTCACCTACACGGGAGATTTTTTACTTTCCAACTCCCGTCTGGTGGAAGGATTGCCCTTAGAAGAATTGCGAGGTTCCTCCCCCGACGTGCTGTTTGTCGAGGGCAGTTACGGAACCGCCCGATATCCCCGACGGCGCACCCAAGAGAACCAACTTGCCGAACGCATCGATCGAGCCATCGGCGATGGCGAGTCGATTTTGCTGCCCGTCCCCCCTCTAGGATTGGCACAAGAACTGCTAATGCTGTTGCGTTCCCACCATCACTTTACCGGGCGGGACATCGATATTTGGGTAGATGGTACAGTTGCTGCCGGATGCGATGCCTATCTCGATATTCTGCCGCAATTACCCATTGCCGTCCAAAACTTTGCCCGCCACCAACCCTTATTTTGGGACGATCGCATTCGTCCTCGGATGCGACGGCTAGTCGATGACCATCGATGGATGCTTGGCAATACCCCGTCGATCGTATTAGCCCCAGAAACTGCCGATATCCGCCAATATACGCACTCGGAATCCGGTTCTTGGTTGGTATTGTGCCAGCAGCATCCCGGTTGTCCCCTCCCGCTAGAAACCTGGGACTGGCAACCTCCAGACAACATCCAAATCGAAACCTACGTCCTCAGCGAACATTGCGATAGTTCCGGAACCACTCAAGCCATTCACAACATTCGCCCCCAACACATTGTTTTCGTTCACGGGTCTCCCACCTATCTGGCCGATCTGACAAATTTAGAAGAACTGCGAAACCGCTACCAAGTCCACTGTCCGGCGAACGGTCTCCTCGTTGAATTGCCGGTGCGGGAGAAATTCGTCAAGGTGGAACAGTCTGAAACCCACTACGAAGGGGAGTTAACGGAGTTCGATCGCGCCGTCACCATTACCTTACCAGAGTCGATTACGACCGATCCGCGATGGCCCAATTTTGCCGATACAGGCCTGATCGAAACGCGCTGGCAAGGGGACGAACTGGTGCTGCGAGGCATTCCCCAACGAGAACTCATTCACCAAAGCCGAGATCGTCCCATTCCCTTCGATCTGCCCTGTTGTGCCAACTGCATTCACTGTCGGGGACAGCAATGCTGGAATCAAGCATCTCCTCTGTTTGGGTTTAAGGTTACTCCAGACGGCAGTTGTCTGGTTTTTGAGGGAATTGAGTAGTAGTCTGTCAATTTAGCTTTAAGGGGGGATTTTTTCCCAGGCTGCCCTCGGGCATTCCCTTGCTAGGTCACCGTTTCGACAGAGCTGTTGACTAGATGACACTCTCGCGACTCAACGGAAAATTCTTTCTTCGTCGCGCGACCCCAACTTAATCCCCAAGCCTTAGATCGGGTTAGACTCCGGCTTCACAAACCGCGTACTTTATCAGCACGGGAAAGTCTGTCGGGTTCCTCGAAATGACGATTCCGATTAGCGCTCGAAGTGAAGGCGATCGCATTACGAAATATTGCGAAATATTGACGAGCATTATTACAGATTGTTACTTTCGCTCATAAAAATGAGATAAGTATTAACGCAATCCCCTAATCTGAAGGTTAGTTTGCGCGATCGCGCAGAGGGTACGCACGTGTAACTTTGCCGGGAAGATCGAGCCTTGAGATAGAGGTTGAGATTTCTAGCATCTCCAGTGGCGCGAAGCGCCGAGCTTACCCTTGAGGGGAAAAGACAATTGGAAAAGTTGCACCAGGCGTTTATCATTCAAAACGCTAAAGTTTTCAGGAAAAGATTACGGAGAAATTAACGTGGCAATTCCTTTACTAAATTACACACCCGTCAGTCAGAACGTGCGGGTCAACGGCTATGAAGTTCCGACCGAAGAACAGCCTAAAATCTACGATGCAGAGAATTTACCTGCGGGTGGAACTTGGGATGAACTGATTTGGGCTGCTTATCGCCAAATTTTTAGCGAACACCAAATTCTTAAGAGCAATCGTCAAAAGTTTTTAGAATCCCAGCTCAAAGACGGTCGTCTGACCGTGCGCGAGTTCATCCGAGGTCTGGTGCTATCGGACCCGTTCCGGCGGTACAATTTTGAAACCAATAGCAACTATCGCTTTGTCGAAATTTGCGTGCAGCGGGTGTTGGGTCGCGACGTGTATAGCGAGCGCGAAAAAATTGCTTGGTCGATCGTAATTGTCAACGAAGGCATCCAAGGCTTCATTGATATGCTACTCAACAGCGACGAGTACTTGGAAAACTACGGTGACACGATCGTCCCGTATCAGCGGCGGCGGAATTTGCCCCAGCGCGCTACCGGTGAAACGCCGTTTAATCTGAAGACACCTCGTTACGGGGAATATCACCGTTCTATTTTGGGCTTCCCCCAAGCGGTATGGCAGAATCAGATTCGCCGCTACACGCCCCAAGAGAAGCAGCCCAAAGCTGGCAGCCCCGAGCTATATATGAATATGGCTCGTTCCGTCAACGCTCAACCGAGCAATACCGGACGGGTACAGACTCAAACCATGAATTACATGAACATGGTGCCCCGTCGCGGCTAAGCCGAGCAGTACATCGGCAAGTAGAAGCCGGGAAAATTGTTAGCTTCCCAGGGTTCTAATTGCCTGAGATGGTGAGTTCGATAGAGAGGCGATCGCCCGCAGACGATCTCCTTTTTATTGGACTCACCTTTGTGTTTAGGGATATTTTTGGCGAAGGCGCAGAATATTTAGCAATTTTGCAAACGCTTCGGGTAGGGGTGCCTTCGCTTCAATGGTTTCCCCCGAGAGGGGATGTTGCAGGGTCAGTTTCCAGGCGTGCAGAGCTTGACCGGGAAGATTGACTCCCAGGGATTTTCCAGAGCTATAAACCCGATCGCCGACGATCGGATGTCCGAGATGGGCGCTGTGAACTCGAATTTGATGGGTGCGCCCGGTATCGAGGCGGAACTGCATTAGGGTATAGTTTCCCAAACGTTCCTGGATTTGCCAGTGGGTGCGGGCGTAGCGTCCGCCGCGATCTTCGGAGACGATCGCCATTTTTTTGCGATCGACCCGGTGGCGACCGATGGGCTGCTCGATGGTGCCGGATTCGCTGCTCGGTGCGCCGTAAACCACACCCAGGTACTCCCGGCGGGCGGTTTTGGTTTTGAGTTGGGCTTGGAGGTGTTCGTGGGCGAGATCGGTTTTGGCGATCGCGATCGCCCCGGTGGTATCTTTGTCCAATCGGTGGACGATGCCCGGACGACGCACGCCCCCAATTCCGGCCAGGGTATCGCAATGAGCCAACAGCGCGTTGACGAGGGTATCGTTCTCGTGTCCCGGTGCGGGATGCACCACCAGTCCTGCAGGTTTGTTAACGATTGCCATCTGGTCGTCTTCGTAGAGGATATCTAAGGGCAAATCGAGGGGTTCGAGTTCCAGGGATTGAGGGGGCGGGATTTCCACTTCGAGCCGATCTCCCGGTTGGACGGCAATCTTTTTCGAGGTGCAGATGCGATCGTTGAGGCGCACCCGTCCGCCATCGATGAGTTGTTGGATGCGCGATCGCGACACGTCTGCCAATCGATCGGCTAAGAAGCGATCGAGGCGCTGCCCCCCGGTGTCTGCGGATATTGCTGTTTTCATCAGTTCAAAAGCCAGTTTAAAATCCGATCGCGCATCCGATGCCAACGGCACTTTTCGTTCGCGATCGAATTTTATCGCCTTAACAATTTTTTTCTTTCTCGACCCACATTATTTTGATTCTGTTAAGTAAGAGGGGCGATCGATGCCTCCAACTCGCTGAATCGGCCAGAACCGCACCACCGCCCGACCGATCGTTTCATTGCGCTCCACGACTCCCCAGCAACGACTGTCGTAGCTATTATTGCGATTGTCCCCCATCACCAAATAAGAATCCGCTGGAACCACTGCTTCCCAAACTTCCGTATCCCCTCTTTGCTTTTGAGTGAAATAAGGAGGATTCGTGCGGCACACATCAACGCGGGTTCCCCGAGAGAGTCCTGGAACTTCATCCCAAGTCGGATCGGAAGCGTGGGCGACATAGGGTTCGTCGAGGAATTCTCCATTAGCGTAAACCCGTCCGTCGACGATCTCGATTTTGTCTCCCGGAAGCCCGATGATACGCTTGATAAATGCTTCCTTAAAACCCTCTTGCTGAAGTTGAACCGTCGGTTTGAACACGACGATATCACCGCGTTGGATATCGGAGAAACGATAGCCGATTTTATCGATCATCAGCCGATCGTTAATTTGCAGCGTGGGCAGCATCGAACCCGTGGGAATGTAGCGTGCTTCAGCCACAAACGTCCGAATGCCGAACGCGAGAACCGCACTAAGCCCCAAAGTTTTTAAAATCTCCAGCCAGGTATTTTCTTCAACTGGATGAGAGTTGGCCGAGATTCGAGCGGCTTCCGATTGGGGATCTGACTCGGAAATGCGATCGGGCTGCTGGGTCATATAGCGTCAGGAGAGAAAGAATTACGAAACGATAAAAATTCGACTCTAGTATTTGTCCTCTAGTATACTCGCAAGCATCAAACCCCGATCGGAACGTTTATGTCATCTTCTACACCTATTCCTGAGCCTCTGCTCGTTCGCCGCGCCCGCATCTTGATGCCTGACGGAGAATTTCTCGTGGGGGACGTTCTACTCGCACAGGGCAAAATCGAGCGAGTGGAACCCGAAATTTCGATCGCCTCAGATGAAGAGGTTCGAGAAATAGACGCTGCCGGATTGACATTGTTGCCGGGGGTTATCGATCCCCAGGTGCATTTTCGCGAACCGGGACTCGAACATAAAGAAGACTTATTTACCGCCAGTTGCGCCTGTGCCAAAGGCGGTGTCACCTCGTTTCTAGAGATGCCCAACACCCGGCCGCCCACCATTACCCAGGCGGTACTCGACGATAAGTTGCAGCGCGCGGCGAGTAAATGTTTGGTCAATTACGGCTTTTTTATCGGGGCGACGGCAGACAATCTCCCGGATTTGCGAACGGCTAAGCCCGCCTGCGGGATTAAAATTTTTATGGGGTCGATGAAAGGACCGCTGTGGGTGGGGGAAGAAGAAGCTCTCGATGCCATTTTTTCACAGGGCGATCGCCTAATTGCCGTCCATGCCGAAGACCAAGCCCGCATCGAACAGCGCCGCGAGGAATTTGCCGGACAAACCGACCCAGCGGTGCATTCCCAAATTCAGGATAGTACAGCGGCGCTGATGGCGACTCAGTTGGCGTTGCGATTGTCGAAGAAGTATCGGCGGCGGTTGCATATTTTGCACCTCTCCACCGGAGAAGAAGCCCAGTTTTTGCGTCAAGATAAGCCGGAATGGGTCACCGCAGAAGTAACCCCCCAACATTTACTGCTCAATACCGAGGCGTATGCCACCTTGGGGACCAAAGCGCAGATGAATCCCCCCTTGCGATCGCCCGAAAATAACGAAGTGCTGTGGCAGGCGCTACTCGATGGGGTCATCGACTTCATCGCCACGGATCACGCCCCCCATACCCTCGAAGAAAAAGGGAAAACCTATCCCAATACTCCCTCGGGAATGCCAGGGGTAGAAACCTCCTTACCGTTGATGCTCACTCAGGCAATGCAAGGTCGTTGTACGATCGCCCAAGTGTCGAACTGGATGTCAACGGCAGTAGCAAAAGCGTATCAAATTCCCAATAAAGGGGTCATCTCCCCAGGTTACGATGCGGATTTAATCTTGGTCGATCTAGAAAATTATCGTCCGGTGGAAGCCAAGAATTTATCGACCAAATGTGGCTGGAGTCCCTTTGAAGGGTGGAATCTGACGGGATGGCCCGTGGTGACGGTCGTTGGGGGGAAAGTCGCCTACGAAAAGGGGCAGTTGCACACAGAGGTGCGGGGTGAAGCACTGCAATTTTCACAGTGACATTTTTTCCCTCAACAAGATAGAAGAGAAATGGTTTTCTCTTCCATTCAGATGACCCGGCGATCGCCCCACAAATTTTCCGTGGCAAGGGGTTTCTCAAATCCCGAATACTGACTTTGCGGCTTGCAAATAGCGACAGCGATCGTCAAAGCCATTGAGACCACCGTTAATGACTCGGGTGACCGTTTCGACGTCATCTTTATCGGCATCCGGATTCAGTTTATTGTTATCCCAGAACCAGCCAGCCGCAATCACGGCATAGGGAGCTTGTGCCACCATCTCAGATTGAGACACAAAATCCAGATTCATCGCCTGAGAAAATTTTTCGTAGTTTGCCCGTCCGGTCAGTTGAATTAATCCGCGTCCCTTAAATCGGACACCATCGCCCGGTTGAGTGTTGCCCAGGTCATCCCGTCCTTCGTAGTCTTCGCCGGAAGCATATTCTTCCATGGCGTTGAAACTGTCGGACTCGTGGGCAACTTGGGCAATGAAATGACAGATCCGCAGAGGCGTATTGATTTGGAAGCGATCGAAGGTTTCATTAAGACCGGGGGTGAGTTCCCGCAGGCGATTGGCATCGGCATTCGGAGCGATCTGAATCAGTTGCTCGACCGTGATGTATTGCCCGGTCGTCGCCGTACCCGGTGCAGTCGCCGCAAAAGCCACTCCCATTTGGGGTTGGGGTGGGGCTGATGCCATCGTTGCCGTTTGAGCCGGTGCAGTTCGGGCCGGCAAACCCGGTATGGGGTTATCGTAGAAAAGCCTCCCCCAGCCGTCTTTTGGACCCCCTACCGTCCACCGGGACTCGATGACATTGCGGGGATAGGTCAATCCGCCACCCTCTTCCGTCGCATAACCGTCTAACAAGTCGCCGTAGGGATCGTTGACAATGTAATCGCCGTTCGCAGTGCGACCGATAACGACAATCATATGTCCGCCACCAGACGGTGCTTCAAGAGGTCCGTGATGCAGGATACCAATCACGATCGGCAGTCCACTAGCAAGGGACTCGTCGAGATCCTCAAGACCGAGATTAGTATTCCAAGTAGATTTAATCCCCACATCTACGAGTGCTTGGGTTTGGACACCATGATCGGTGGTATCGCCATACTTAACGACATACTGCTGATAGAAATCATCATCCCCGGTAATATTAGCACCCAGGTACTTTGCCACCATGGCACAACTGGACGTGTTGCAGGTTCTATAGGGATCTATCTCATTGTCTCGTTGCGAGAAATGGGGAACGGCAAGTTTTATCTCACCATTACTTGCTGGAGCTGGGGCTGGAGCTGGGGCCGGAGCTGGGGCTGGAGCCGGAGCCGGAGCCGGAGGAGCTACACCCATGCTGGAAGTTTGGAAGCCGTTGGGAGCTGTGCCCATCGCCGGAGCGGGGGGAGCAGGAGGAGCTATGCCCATCGTCGGAGTGGGCAAACTATTGGGAGCTGCGCCCATCATTGGAGCCGTGGCGGTAGGAGGAGCTACACCCATGCTGGAAGTTTGGAAGCCGTTGGGAGCTGCGCCCATCGCCGGAGCCGTTGCATTGGGATTCATGGCATTGGGGTACATCGCCGGAGCCGTTGCATACCCGTTACTGCCGAGAACTTCGACATGAGGTGCCCAGACAAACCAGACATTGCGATTTTCGGGACCTAGTCCTCGAACGAGGGTCACTTGACCGAAATTATTGCCTGCATTGACATAGGACTGCAAGCCGAACGTATTGCCATTGCCGATCCGAATCTTATAGTTATCCGGCAGAGACTGCGCTGGTTGGGGAGCGAGAGTGAAGTCCGTATCCTGACGAACGCGGAGCATACCCGCAGCCCCCGCAGCCGGAAGAGCTGCCCGAGCCACAGGTGCAGCCGGGGCAACCGGAAACGGTTGAGGAGGTGGGGGGGGCTTGGGTCTGGCAAACAGTTTTTCATCCTCAGCTACGGCGTTGGCTGACTTGAGGATTTGTTTGATTTGCTCGTTTTCTGCGGTTTGCTGCTGCTGCAACGCGGCAACGTAGTTTTTCACATCGTCTTTGATCACACTTTCCACCCGGTTGGCAAAAGTGGCATAACCCTCCATGTGGTTGAGTAGGCTTTCGTAGGAACCGGTTAATTGTAGGTATTGCCAGCCCTCCCCTTTGAGTTCTTCTGCCATTTTTCGATAATCCCGCCAGCGATCGCCATAACGATGAAACTCTTCGAGGGCCGCACTGACGGCAATCACCTGACTCATGAAAAAGGGAACGTAGGGAAACCATTCGGGGAGTTCCTCTTTGAGTTGCATGTTCAACCCCACCAAAGCCGGCAGAATCACCCCACCGATAATCGTCGTCAGGCGCAACCGATAATGCCACTTGCGGGATTGACCGGCTTTTTTATCGGCCCATACCACCTGATCGATCCAACGCTGTTTGAGAGACTGTTTGTACAAAGAAGGTAATTGTAACTGTTCGACCAAATCTCCAAGTTCTGCACGCAAGTATTGTTCGTAGGTTTTCTTCTTAGCCATGGCGATATGTTCGCGAAGGTTAGTCGTGTATCAATTTTTAATGGATGGGGTGTTGTTGAGTTCCGCGCTTGGACGCTGCCGAATTCTTACCGTCTGCGCTCATTGCAGCAGACGGTAAATGACACTCGCGCCACCGTATTGCTCGTACCAACCATCAAAATCTGCATCGCTTTCCCACGAAAAAGAAGCGCTACCAGAAGAGTTGGAGAGAACTCGACTACAGCCATCGGTCAGCCCAACCCCAATATGAGCTTCTCCAGCGGCAATCACCAAATCCCCGGCTTTTGCGGTTTCTTTGGATACCTGTTGTCCCCGCCCCTGTTGCAGCGCACTCAGTACTGCAGGAACGTAGTTAGGATTTTCCCCAATGGATTGAATGCCAGCGTTCTCCAACACTTTATTCATCATCCAACCACAGGCATTCACGCCGCCATCGGGACCCTCGGCACTAGACATATCTCGCAGTTCGAGTGCTGAGGTAAGGATGCGGGCATTGAGGTCGTTGGCGATCGCTGGCGGTTGCACCGGTGGCGGCTGCATGGGGGGATTTCCATAGGATGCAGGTTGAGTGACCGGCGGTTGCACCGGTGGCGGC
>NZ_JADEXN010000179.1 GCF_015207075.1 Zarconia navalis LEGE 11467 | reverse complement strand
GGCAACACCAAAGCATTCACCGCCCGCCCGGCTGCACCTCGCACTTGTCGGTCTAAATCGGTCAAATCTTCGTAAGCCTTGCGCGATCCGCTAGTTTCTCGCCCCGTTTGTACGGTTTCTCCATCTCGTGCCGTCGCCGCAAAGCGCATTTCCATATCGACCCAGGATTGGTCGATGAGGGTTCCGTCTGAGGTCGCCAGAACGATCCGTTGGGCGGAATCTCCATAACGCACGGAAGTGGTTGTAATCCGTCCGTCTACACTGCGCAGGATATCGGTGTAGCGATCGCACAGTTCCTTTTTCTGGGCCAGAGAAATCGTTCGAGGATCGGTTCCGGTTAAGGGAAGCTCGCAGGTATCGCAAATGCTCTCGATGGGAGCGAGTACGGTTTCTTCCGTTCCCACCAATCGCGCGGCGGCGATCGCTTCTTCAACTCGCTCGGTTAAATCTTCAAGCCGGTTGAAACTGGCAAAACCCCAGCCACCTTTGTAACAGGCTCGCACTTGTCCGCCGATGGAAACCGCCTCGCACAGCGTTTCTATTTTATCGGAACGCAAAAAGATATCGGTTCCTTGTGCTTGTTCGAGTCGGATGGAAAGATAGTCAACTCGGGACTTGTTGCGACTTATCAGATCGGAAAGTTGATTTTTGGCATCGGCGAGCAAAGTCGGCATAATGAGAGTGATGGTAACGACACGGACTCTATTGCCATCCTATAGCGCCGCGCGCTGGGTTAAAGGAAAGAGAGAAAACACACAAAAACGAGTCCTGTTGGAGCTTAGGAAAATTTTCCTTCGAGCGAGGCTCGTAAATCCATGATTTCGTTCGCTATCGACAACAAACCTGCATTTCGGACTGCTAAAACTGACCGAAGCGCAGGTCTGGTTAATCTACCGTGTTGTGTACGGTCGATCGACAAGAGCGATTTACTTGAAACCGACTGCGGCTTGCCATACGAAAGCTAGCAATAAGAAAAAGACAGGAATGATGGGTAAAACATCCACTAGGGGATCGAAAACAGAATAAGCTTCGGGTAATTTGGCCAGTAGAAGAGCTGCTTCCATAACGGTTTAAATCCTTACGTCTCCAATAAATTTCTCATAATTAGAACAAATATTAACACGAACCGATCGCTTATTTTCGTTCCGATATCGGGACAACAGCAATCGACAGGCTAAAGCCAACGAGCAAAATCAGACTCGAAGCGATCGTCGAGAATTGCCGCTCGAATGCGTTGAGTAAAGCCAATCAGCTCCGTAATATTATGAATGGACAATAACGTATAGGCTAAGAGTTCTTGAGAGCGTACCAGATGGCACAGGTAGGCGCGGCTAAAATTACGGCAGGTATAGCACCCACAAGTTTCATCGAGGGGGTTAAAATCCTCTCGAAAGCGGGCGTTTTTCAAGTTCCACCGCTCTCCAGCCACCAATGCCGTTCCATGTCGCCCCAACCGGGTGGGAATCACGCAGTCAAATAAATCGACGCCAGAAGCGATTGCCTGGGCCATTTCCCGATAGGTTCCCACTCCCATAAGATAACGAGGCTTGTTCGGGGGTAATAAGGGAACGGTCGCCCGAACGATCTTCTCAATTAGTTCTGGAGGCTCTCCCACACTGACACCGCCAATAGCGTATCCGGGCAAATCCAACGCCGCCAAAGCGCGAGCGGCCGAGGCACGCAGTTCGAGATAAACACCCCCCTGAACGATCCCGAACAAGGCTTGTTGCGGTTGGTGATGAGCTTCCATACAGCGTTTGAGCCATCGTTCGGTGCGACCGGTGGCTAGCTCCACAGCTTCTCGGGTTGCCGGGTAAGGGGGACATTCGTCAAAAGCCATAATTACGTCGGCCCCCAAAGTATTTTGAATTTCGATCGATCGCTCCGGCGTGAGATCGATAATATCCCCATTGCGGGGGGAGCGAAATTTTACTCCTTCTTCACTGATGGTTCGCATTTCGCTAAGGCTGAATACTTGAAAGCCCCCGGAGTCTGTAAGCATCGGGCCGTCCCATCCCATAAATGAATGGAGTCCCCCCGCACCGGCAACGATTTGCTCTCCCGGTTGCAAGTGAAGGTGATAGGTATTAGCAAGCACCATCTGTGCTCCTGTTCCCCGAAGTTGCTCGGGGGTCAAGGTTTTGACGTTTGCCAGCGTACCGACCGGCATGAAACGAGGCGTTTCCACCGCACCGCGAGGCGTGTGGAAGACACCCGCTCGAGCTTGCGTACAACTGCAACGAGCAAGGCATGTATAAGTAAATTCAGTCACAAAAACATGAAGGCATAAAGCGGCAATGGTGAGTAGAGATTGATTCCGAACCAATACTTTGAAGAACCAACCTCGATAACTTTACAATAGAGCCGGAATATCGAGTGAAAATCTTTAATGTTTCTTGAATAACTTCGAGGGTTAATCGAGGGCAATCGAGATCGTGGCTGGTATATCCTAGTAAAAGTAAGATGATAAAGCTCGCGATCGAACCCCTTGCTGTCGAGTCGTTATACGTTGACTCGAACGTGATGAATTTGTTACGATCTAAATTAGGCTAGGGTAAGTGTACGTTCAATATTGTAAATAAACCACCTCGGAGAATGAGGCATTGCTTGGCTTTGCCGCCGAGCCAGTAAGAGGGCTAGTTGAAATGCCAACCAACGAACAAGATCTGTACCAACACTTGCTAAAGCTAGTCAAGGTAGAGACTCCCCAGCAGCTAATCGAACGCTTCCGAACTTTATTTATTGATGGATCTGGCTATCCAGATCCGACAATTGCCGATGTCGTGGGGAATCTTACCACTACCGGTCGAGAGCAAACAGAGTTTAACAGCGTGCTCAATCGCTGCTGCCACATTCTCATCAACCACTGGCAAATGGAGTCAAAAACTCAGCTTGCCATTCCCGAGTTAGTCAATCTGTTTGAAACCCCCTCCCTCAATAGTCCTTCCTATCGTCTGGCGCAATCGCGCAACACCCGGAGACTGCGCGGATTAGTGCAGCAGTTTCGCCAGAGCGAACAGTACATGACCTTGCATCGTTTGGTGCAAGTAGTCGATCGAGAATGCGATCCCAACTTGTCGGAAACCTCTCGCCCTCTCGGCAGCTTGATCGGTCGCTATCCTTACCTATACTCCCATTCGCTACTCAACGATAGTAGTACCTACGAACACCAGCAAACCGTACGGCAAATTCAAGCCCAGAAGCAAAAACAGTACGAAGTTTCCCTCTCAAAATACGTTACCTATAAAGTTCGTAAAGCCCAGCTCTCGCGCCAAACCTCACCGGCTACAGCCAAACGAGTGCTCAAACCCGTCGAGAACCCAACTTTACTCGACGATCGCGAACTGTACGTTGCTGTCAAGCAATTTGCCGGTCGGGCGGAAGGTTCTTATACTTACCGAGATTTAGCACAAAACTTCATCACCCACACCAGCCAAACGAAGACCTTTCGAGAGTTTAAAGAAGATCTCTACGAATACTTAGTGACAACGGTAGATTCCGATTACGGCAAGCGTCAATTTAACGCTAAGCTGTACCAGCAGTTGATGGATACAATGCCTCAGTGCGACTCTCAAAAGCTGACGGACTTCCTCATTGTCAGAACTTGCAGCCAACTTCTAAACTTTTTGGTGGTCGAGAGTCCCCAGAAGCCCAATCACTACGTTCTAATTGACTTACTATCCAATTTGGGTCCGACATTCGTGATGGCACTGCTCCTGAAAATTATTTTAATCTGCCGTCGAGTGAAGCCCTATCTCGAAAAGCGATTCTCGATCCTGTTCAATCACTACGATAGTTCGACCCGAGAGGCCGTGCAGTGGTTAATTCAATCCTTGGAAAACCTGAATGTTGCTCTGAGTACGAACTTTGGCGCTGCAGATCTGTCATTTTTGAGTAAAGCCTCGTAGCGATCGACCGTCAAATATCGACCGTCCGATAAACAGAAGTAGATCTCTGGATAAATCTTTTGGAGGTCATTTCCTTTATTGGATTGGTAAGATAAAGACAAAAGCTTTAATCCGAGGTGCGATCGATTCAATCTAAAATCCTGTCTCAATAAAAGGTTTGCGGCGATCGACTTCATTGAATCGAAAGACCAGACCCCTACCCGTCAAGGATTTAAGGCAAATTGACGATACACCTAGACCTCTAACACGATTCTCCTAAATTCCGATGTCCGATCGGTTACCCGATTCTTTCGATCGAGAACTCGACGAAGCAATTTTTAGTTTTTCCGATATTCAAGCGGAGCTAAACTACAAACAAGCTGAAGCAGCCCTCAAAGATTTAGTCACCCATCTCGATCTAACCCCTGCCGAACGGAAGGGACTCGAAACAGAGATTGGCGGACTGGAGTCGATGCTCGACAAACTCGAATCCTCCACCGTCCAAATTGCAGCGTTTGGCATGGTGGGAAGAGGCAAATCTTCTCTTCTCAACGCCCTCGTCGGTCAACCCATTTTTGAAACCGGCCCCTTACACGGTGTCACCCAAACCAGCCAGCGAGCGAACTGGCAGTTGAACCCAGAGTCGGTAGTTCGAAATGGCGATATCTGGCAGGTTTCTTTACCCGGACAGGGCAACTGCCAAATCGAACTGGTCGATACGCCGGGTTTAGATGAAATTGAGGGACAAGACCGTGCTGGACTTGCCCGTCGCGTGGCCGGACAAGCAGATTTAATTCTCTTTGTCATCGCCGGAGATATGACTCAGGTGGAATATGACGGTTTGTCTCAGGTGCGAGATGCTGGCAAACCTATTATTTTGGTGTTTAACAAAATCGATCGCTACCCCGAAGCCGACCGACAAGCGATTTACGAACAAATTCGCGACCGCCGCGTGCGGGAATTGCTTGCCCCCGACGACATTGTCATGGCTGCAGCTTCCCCCCTCGTCGCCCAAGCCACTCGCCGATCCGATGGCAGTATGGGGGTTCAGTTAACCCCCCATACCCCCCAGGTTGAAGAACTAAAGCTAAAAATTTTAGAGATTTTGCACCGAGAGGGAAAATCCTTAGTGGCGCTCAATACAATGCTGTATGCCGATACAATCAACGATCGGGTTGTACGGCGGAAAATGGAGATTCGCGATCGCAGTGCCAACCAAATTATTTGGAAAGCCGCCAGTGCAAAAGCCCTAGCCGTTGCCCTCAATCCCATTGCTGTCGCCGATATTTTTAGTGCGGCGATCGTCGATGCGATCGCCATTTTGACCCTCTCCAAACTCTATGGCATCCCGATGACTCAAACCGGAGCCGTCAGCCTTCTCAAAACCATTGCTTTGAGTATGGGCGGCATCGGTGCGAGCGAACTTCTGGCGACCCTGGGACTGAGTTCTCTCAAAAGTTTGTTGGGACTCGCCGCGCCGGTAACAGGCGGTCTGGCGTTAGGCGGTTATCTATCCGTCGCCCTCACGCAAGCGAGTATTGCCGGGGTTTCCACCTATGGTATCGGTCAAGTGGCAAAAGCTTATCTGGCCAACGGGGCATCTTGGGGAGAGGGTGGACCCAAAACCGTCGTCAGTCAGATTTTAGAATCTTTGGATGAAACCTCGATTCTAAATCGAATTAAAGACGAACTCGAAGCAAAGCTATCTCGAATTTCGCAGAGGAAGTCGCCAGAGGAAATCTGATATCGGGAGTGTTATCGCGGTTCTCAACAAGATAGACCTCAGTCGCGTAGATCTTATCGGGTTGAACAACGATCGTACAAATGAGAATTATCCCGACGCGATCTCAAACCCTATTCCCGTGACTTGAGGCCAAAAATCCGACCGACCGATTCATCCACCAATTCCCAACGTTCCAGCAACACTCGGGGTCAGTGGAATCAACGTCACGATCGTTAAAAATAGAGCCAGTAATACCAGCACCGCACGGGTGTCGTCGGGTTCAGTTAATTCATTGAGACTGGGACTTTCGAGGTTGCGCTGCAAGAACAGAATTACAATCGCCCAATACAGCGCGAGAGGATTGACTAGAGAAGCGATCGCCAAGACGATGAGCGTGGCGATCGTCGTGCGTCCGGCTGTGATGCGCCCGTAGATAGCCTGAATCGCTCGTCCCCCATCTAGCTGCCCCGCAGGCATCAAATTTAACGCATTAATAACTAATCCCAACCAACCGATCGCTACCAAGGGATGAATATCTACGACCGATTCTTCTAGCGCCGAACCCAATACGACTTTTGCTAAGGTTCCCACAAGCATCGAACCCTGAAAAAAGTCGGAGGGAATTTGAAATAGGCTACCGGGATGGGAAAGATATAAACCCGTCATTAACATTCCCAAAGAAAGCAATCCCCCCGCAGCCGGACCTGCGAGGGCAACATCGAACAAGACCGTTCGATTGCTCACAAAGGACTCAAAACGGTTGATGGCACCGAAGGAACCGACTTGCCAAGTGGGAATAAAAAACGGCCAACTAATGCGAACTTCGTGGCGGGCAGCCATCACTTGATGACCGATTTCGTGAGCGACAAGCACGGCCCAAATGCCCAAACTCACCGGTAGAACCTCTTGGATGCGATCGAGATCGTTGAAAAAATCGAATCCCATCAAGATACCTGCGGTTTCTAAGGTAGTGGCAAAGGTCGCAATTGCCAATCCGATAGCTAAGGCTTTTTGGGTGGCACTTAGAGGTTTGGGTTCGTTGCGACTGGGTAAAATCACGACGATGGGCTTATTTTCGCGATCGGGAACGAGAAATAAACGATAGCGATCGTCCAAACACTCTTTTAGCTTTTGGGAAAGGCGAGTATAGGTGGTTTCGGGATCGCCACGCAGGTTGCCCCGAAAAAACGCGCCATCTTGGTAGGGAACGCTATCGGTGGCAAAAAATGTGTCGATACCGAAGATACCTTTGGCGATCTGCAAATCTTCGGGGGGAATTTCGATCGGCTCGATGCTTTGGGTGGGGTTTGTGGGAAGCTTTTTAACGGTAGAGGGTTCGGATATTAAGGATTCTGTCGCCTCTTTATTTGGGGGTTTGGGCTTAGACTTTGCCCGCAGCATCTTCTCGAACTGCTCTTGCTGGGTCGGATCTTGGCTTAAAGTTCTGAGTTTGTTTCCCAGAAAAATATAGGTTCCCGCCGAAGCGACGATGAGAAACAAAACTCCGGCCAGATTGATGTAGATGCCGACGGCAAACAATCCGAAAAATAACAACCAAGGAGCCATCAACACAACGGATTGCAACCAGGATACAATCCCCAGTTTCCCAAACGATCTAGAGCGATAAAAACCGATCGCCAGTATCCCTAAAGCGATGAGGACGATCGTCGCCGTTACAATATCTTCCGATGCGATACCCATCTAGTCTCCTTCATTTTCCTCTCGCGGATGCCAGAATCGTTCTGCTCGCGACGATTTGCCATTGAGTTCGATTTTGGCTCGGACTCAGAACTCAGATATCATATTATCTAATCCTAACTCGCGCCACTCACAAGATTCCCCCGATCGAGAGATCGAGGGAAAAAGAGATGCTCGAGTTGGTTAAGTTAACGTTGTGTCGATTTCGAGCCAGACAAGTTTCCAACGGCTGCCATCTCGTGTCGGGCAGCTTTATCAGATTGGCTTCGTAATGCAACCTGCAATCGTATCCAATTCAGCCACGCTTCAAATCCCGCTCCCGTTTTGGTCGAAATGGGGAGTATGGTTGTATTGGGAGCGATCTGCCGCACATTGGTCATCAAGCGCTCGATATTAATCTCCACCCCATTTAGATCCACATCGCAGACTAGATCGATTTTCGTTAGGAGTATGCAGTGTGCCTCCCGCAACACGGCGGCATATTCAAGTAGTCGATCTTCTCCTCCAGTGACCTCTAGCAGGGCCACTTTAAGATGCTCTCCTACTGCCATTCCATCCGGATCGACTAAGTCGAGCGCTCTTTCAACCCAAACCAGATCGAAATTAGATGGGGTATATTGATGCTCGAATTGGCGCAAACCTTCAGCAATGGTTTGAGAATTGAGATGACTGGAAATGTCCGCTCGAGCAGCAAGAACGGGAACGCCTTGCAAGCGCAATCGATCGGCCTCAATTTCAGAGAGCGTACCGCCAGCGATCGCGGCAACTTCGAGCTGATTTTTTAAAGAAGCCAGGGTGCGTTCGAGAAGAACGGTCGTCCCCACACTGGGACTGCCTATCAACGCCAGGCAGGTGATTCCCCACCGGTCGAATTGAGCGCGATTGCGATCGGCTCCCCCACGAGGGTTATCTGTTCCTGCGCTCTCTAGAGCATCACTTAAAGTTGAATACATTTTTTTCGATGGAAATGGTCAAGGGTAAACACAGATCGTTAGGTCGTCGGTTCCACCAGCATAAAAAAGCCGAGTTTTTCATAACGGCCAACCCACGACTCCCGAATCTTTCGGGTTATTTCTATTTTTTACAACGTTGAAAAATGGACTGAGTAGATTTAAAGATATTCTAAGGTTTTGTCGGTATCGAGTTGTACTTATTCTGCTTTTTAAACTTTTAAACAAAAGCGATCGTTTGGTGATAATACGAGAGTGAATAACGATTACTTTTGCGATCGTTTTTGAACTAAAATTTTAGAACAGACGACTTACTTTAAACGATAAAACTCACTATATCAAGTCGTATCAAATATTTAATGTTGATTTAGTAGCTCAGTTTACAAAAAACGGCCTCTTGAGTTAACTAATGTATCGAGTTTTTGATTCGAGCGACCGAGGATAGCGAGGACGGCAAGGGGTTCCCAGACAAACCCGAGCGGCAGGTAGATCGCCAAAAACACTGCTGCGCGCTCCCACAACAGTATTGGCTCCGATAGTCACACCCAACCCCACAAAGCAGTCCGTCGCCACCCAAGCTCCATTCCCAATCGTAATAGGAGCAGTCTGAAGACCGAAAGCCGGGTCTTGGATATCGTGAGATCCCGTACAGAGGTAGGTTTTCTGGGAGATAACGCACTGAGAGCCAATGCAGATGCGATCGAGACTGTAAAAGACCACAT
>NZ_JADEXN010000178.1 GCF_015207075.1 Zarconia navalis LEGE 11467 | reverse complement strand
ATATCGATTTCTGGGGTTGGTGTGCCCTGCTCTATTCCACCGTATTTGGCAGTGCGATCGCCTACGGTTTGTTCTTTTATTTCGCATCTCGAGGCAACTTAGTGAACTTAAGTTCGTTAACATTTATGACTCCCGTGTTTGCCTTGTTCTTTGGAAATTTGTTTCTCTCAGAAGTACTGACTCCTCTCCAATGGAGTGGTGCTGCCATCGCCTTAGTCAGTGTGTGGACGATCGAAAATTCTTCTTCAAGCGAGTCGATCGAAATCGACGATTTCGACAGAAATACAGCAGATATTTAAATAAATTGAGTCTTTCTAAAATTGAGGTCGCCGATCGTCGATCGACCCTTGCACTCGTGTATTTAGAAATACTCGAAAGATGTATTCTCCATTCCTCATTCTCCAAAACTCGAACGATACCAGCGCCAACCTCTATCTTTTGACTTTGTCCTCAGTTCCTTGAGAAATGGAACCCTCTCATCATTTAGACAGGAGACTGTCAATCTCTAGATCTAAAGCGAGCTTCACCAGCCCGAATCACGATCGCTTCAGAGTTTTTTAAACTTTATAAAAATACTTTGCACTCTAAAGAAATGAAGCTCGATTCCCCGCTTTACAATCCGATACTCGATCGTTAAAAAGAAAAGGAATGAATTGAACCGTAGCCGTCGATCGAAGGAAATGGTAAGATTTCCATGAAATTACGAACTTCGAGGTTCTATTGTGAGCCGTTCCGCAACATTAACGCTTCAGCCTTCCCTACTCTCTGTCGTCGAAAACAGTCGGTTGCGACTGTTTTCTGGCTCTGCCAATGCAACCCTAGCCCGAGAAGTCTCTCGATATCTCGGTATCGACCTCGGTCCGATGGTTCGCAAGCGGTTTGCCGATGGAGAACTCTACGTCCAAATTCAAGAATCAATTCGGGGTTGCGATGTCTATTTGATTCAGCCCGTGTGCCACCCCGTCAACGATCACTTGATGGAGTTGCTCATTACCATCGATGCGTGCCGTCGCGCCTCGGCTCGGCAAATTACCGCCGTTATCCCCTATTACGGTTACGCCAGAGCCGATCGTAAAACCGCCGGACGGGAATCGATTACCGCTAAATTGGTGGCAAATCTGATTACGAAATCCGGCGCTCATCGCGTTCTGGCAATGGATCTGCATTCGGCACAAATCCAAGGCTATTTTGATATTCCCTTCGATCACGTTTACAGTTCCCCGGTACTGATCGATTATTTATCGAGTAAGAAACTCTCGGATCTGGTCGTGGTTTCTCCCGATATCGGTGGCGTGGCGCGGGCAAGGGCTTTCGCCAAAAAACTCAATGACGCGCCTCTAGCGATTATCGACAAACGGCGACAAGCGCATAATGTGGCAGAAGTTTTGAACTTAATTGGGGATGTGGAAGGGAAAACGGCCGTACTGGTGGACGATATGATCGATACGGCCGGTACCATTAGCGAAGGGGGTCGAATGCTTCGCCGAGAAGGGGCCAGACAAGTTTATGCCTGTGCCACCCATGCGGTGTTTTCTCCACCAGCGATCGATCGCCTATCGAGCGGTGTTTTTGAGGAAGTGATCGTCACCAATACGATTCCGGTGCCGAGCGATCGCAACTTCGAGCAGTTGACGGTTCTTTCGGTTGCTAATGTTTTGGGTGAGACGATTTGGCGCGTACACGAAGATAGTTCCGTCAGCAGTATGTTTCGGTAATGGCAACGATCGCCCCAGAAACTGGAGGAAGACAAGGGGAGTCAATGGAGAATTAACAATTCGCGAGTCGTTATTCTTTCCTGTCTCCTCGTCTCTCCGTCTTCCCCGACCCCATTCCGGAAGTCTGGCTGCAAGTAATTAACTAGTTAGTATAACGGAGGTGTATCAGACTCAAGTTTGATACTCTGGACTAAGAAACGTCATATCGATGCAAAAAATTGCCACTCCTCACTCCCCATGACCGAGAGGTTCTATGCCGGAGCGAAATGAGAAAAAGCGATCGCGAAGCGTCACCTAGCTCTTTGGGGGCGTCTATGCCAACGGCGAATCGCCGCATCGACAAATTCAGCCCGATCTACCTAAGCGCACGTCGTCATGATGTATAAAGTAACAAACGAGCCGAAAAATAACAGCTTGGAGCTACTGCGCCAATACCATCAGTCTCCATCTACCCAAAAACGCAATCAACTCGTGCAGTTCAATATCGGGTTAGTCAGAAAAGAGGTACATCATTGGCTCAACCAGTGTTCGGAAAGTTACGATGACTTGCTACAGGTTGGCTGTTTGGGTCTCATTCGGGCGATCGAACGGTTCGATCTCTCGAAGGGAAATGCCTTTAGCTCTTTTGCCGTTCCTTACATTCGCGGCGAAATTCAGCATTATCTCCGAGACAAAAGCCCTTCGGTTCGCATTCCCCGCCATTGGGTGAGTCTCAATCGCCAGGCAACCAAAGTTACCCAAACCTTGCACAACCAACTCGAACGCTGCCCAACAAAGGTGGAGGTGGCAGCCGCAATGAATATTTCCCCGGACGAATTACAAGAAATCGAACTAGCGTGCTGCAATCGCGCCCCTCTGAGTTTGGATGCGCCGGTGTCCGACGAGGAAAAGGGTCGGACTTCTTTAGGGGAAATGGTTCCAGACCAGCGCTATCGCAGTTTCCAGTTGGCCCAAGAAGACTGCATCCTTTTGCAGCAGGCGCTGGCGAAGTTGGAGGCGGGCACTTGTAAAGTTCTCGAATTTGTCTTTTTGCACGATCTAACACAGAAGGAGACCGCAGAACGGATGGGAATTAGCTCGGTTACAGTTTCGCGCCGGGTCAAAAAAGGACTCGCAACGATGAAAACTTTAATGAATTCGGCGGATTCGATCGATTGAGGGTAGAGCTTCGAGCTTTCATACTGAAAGCTCCTACCACAAATTTAGTCACCTGTCAATAGCTCTTCGAGCCATTCACGTAACTTGACTTCCTGAAAACTTTCGGCAAGTTGACCCACTCGATTGGCAAAGGGAATCCATTGTTCTTCGGTCTGTACCAAAAGCTCCGCTTGTTGAAGAATCCCTCGGATATCCCCTTGCCGAGTCAGTTCGAGCAGTTGTTCGAGGGTTTCGGGTGGGGGAGAAGTCACAGGCAAAGATTCATCCTCCGATCGCTCCATCGATCTGAGTTTGTCATCGGTTAGCGCAGGGAGCGGAATATCCTCGTAAACCCACTCGAGCCCCAATTGTTCTTGAAGTAAATTCAGCAATCGCTCTAGGACTATAGGTTTGATAAGAAATGCATCACAACCGGCATCGTAGCAACCGGCGCGATCTTCGGCCAGGATGCTAGCGGAGTTGGCAACGATCGGGACATCTTTAATAGTGGGTTCTTTGCGAATGCGTCGGGCGACTTCAAACCCATCTAGTACGGGCATCACCAAATCCAGCAAAATTAGATCCGGGAGGTGGGCGATCGCTTTTTCCCATGCTTCTCCCCCATTTCGAGCTTCGATGAGTGTAAATCCCAAAGGTTGCAGCCAAGAGCGTAGGACTTCGCGATTTTCGTCTTTATCATCGACAACGAGAATCGTTAGAGTGTCCCCAACAAAACCCGTAATTCGGCGTTGAGGTTCTCCGGAGAGATCGGGTCGGTCGATCTCGATTTCGGGCAGATCCACTTCAAACCAAAATCGGCTACCGCGACCGGGGGTGCTGCTAACTTGTATTTCTCCCCCCAGTTGGCGGATGATGTTTTGAGAAATGGTCAGTCCCAGTCCCGTGCCTTCAGACTTATTCTGAATATCGGTCAGTTGTTGAAACGGTAAAAAGATATCGGCGAGGCGAGCGCTCGGAATTCCAATGCCGGTATCTTCGATGGTGAAGCATATTTTGCGATCGCCACTCGTCTGGCTTTTGACGTAACCCACCTCAAACTGTACCCCTCCCTTTTGGGTAAATTTCACTGCGTTGCTCAGCAAGTTCAGCAATACCTGGCGCAGGCGAGTTTCGTCACCCCGTACCGCCATTGGTAAATTTGTCTGAGCTTGAAACGTAAAAGAAATACCTTTGTCCGTGGCCCGCACTCGGAAAATCTCGACTAAATTATCCAGAAACGATCGAAAATAAAAATCTTCTACCGCTAACTTCAGTTTCCCCGCTTCAATTTTGGAGAGATAGAGAATATCGTTGATGAGCATCAGCAGGTGAGCACCGCATTGGTGGATGACATTTACCCCTTTCTTTTGCCCAGTGGTTAGAGCGGTGTCTTTTTGAAGAATTTGGGTAAACCCTAAAATGCCATTGAGCGGCGTTCTCAACTCGTGACTCATGTGAGCGATGAAGGCGCTTTTGGATTGGGTGGCGATTTCTGCGGCTTCTTTAGCCCGAGCCAACTCCTCAGTACGCTTTTCCACCCGTCCTTCGAGTTCCAAATTCCATCGCCATAGGGCTTCTCGCGTCCGTTGCATCTCAGTGACGTCCGTACAGCAGCCGATGTAGCCGACAAAATTACCATCGCCGGTAAACCGAGGCGTTCCCATATCCAACAGCCAACGATACTCCCCATCGTAGCGTCGGAGGCGGTATTCCATCTGAAAGGGTTGGCGACCCTCGAAACAAGCTGTATAGGTATCTTTGTAGAACTCCAAATCTTCAGGATGGATGCCTTGCGTCCAATCGTCGCCGAGTTCGGTTTCGAGGCTGCGTCCGGTAAAGCTCAGCCACATTTGGTTGACAAAGGTATGCCCTTGCTGAGTATCGGATACCCAAATCAAAACCGGGGCGCTGTCAGCCAGGGTGCGGAAGCGCTCTTCGCTTTCTCGTAGGGAGGCTTCAAAGCGTTTGCGATCGCCGATATCTTCGATTGCCGCAATGAAGTATTTCGGCTTTCCGGTTGAATCTCGAACCAAGGAGACTGTTAAATTAATCCAAACATTCATCCCGTTCTTGTGAATATAGCGTTTTTCGAGGGTGTAACTCGCAATCCGATTGCAAAGGAGTTGTTCGACATAACTCAAATCGACTTCGAGATCGTCGGGATGGGTGATCTCTTGGAAGGTTTTCTCTAGCAGTTCCTCGCGGGTGTAGCCGACAATATCGCAGATTTTTTGATTCACCCGCAGCCAGGGTCCATCGGGAGCAACGTGAGCCAGACCGACTGCCGCTTGCTCGAAAGTGACCCGGAAGCGCTCTACGCTCTCTTGCAGTGCCAAATTAGCCCGCTGGCGATCGATTTGAGCGGCGTTGGCGGCGATCTCCGTGGCGATCCCCCGTGCCATCAGCTCGATAATTTCTTTTTCGTATAAGGCAAACCCTCGTCTCTCAGATCGATCGCAAAAAAATTCTAAGGTGCCGTAGAGGCGATCGTCGAGCCAAATGGGAGTCCCGATAAACGAGCTAACCGATCGATTATCGTAGATGGCATATTCTTGCAGATGATTGTCAGAGCTGTCGTCGGCAAGGGTTTCCCCGGATTCGAGAACGGGCGTGCAGGGATGAGCGCCACGCGCAAACTGCATTCCGACTTGCAATTCTTGGGTTTCGGGAACGACTGCTTGGAGAGTGTAGGTTGAGCCGTCTAAAACCCCGATCGCTCCGGTGGATAAACCCAAGATCTCGCAACCGGTTTTGAGATAGTCAGAAAATAGCGCCTCGATACTGTCGTAGTGGGTGGTCGTGATGCGGTGTAGTTTTTTGAGATTGGCACTGAAGTTGGCTAAAGTCGTGGTGCGCTCTTCTACCCGTTCTTCTAGCTGTTCGTTGAGCTGCCGAAGTCGCGCTTCCGATTCTCGCAGGGCATCTGCGGCTTGCCGGGAGTCGGTGATATCGAGATTCACGCCGGTGAGATGGCTGAACGCTTGGCGCTCGTTCCAGTAAGCTTTGGCTCGCAAGGAGATAAACCGAAGCGTCCCATCGGGGAGCAGAATCCGAAATTCAATCGTCCGGGTGGGATATTGACGGTCGGGCATTTGCCTCATCTGCCGCCCGACTCGATCGCGATCGTCGGCATGGATGAATTGCAACCAGGCGTTTAGGTTTTGGGGCCGGGCTTCGAGTTCGATGCCGTACAACCGATCCATCCGCCGATCCCAAATCAAACGATCTCCCATGGGCTCCCAAAGCCAAGTCCCGATATGGATTGCCCCCAAAGCGAGATTGAGTCGCTCTTTATTTTGTTGTAGGGCAACATTGGCTTCGAGCAAAGCCATTTCTGCTTTTTTGAGCCGATCGATATCGATAAACGTCAGAACCACGCCATCGGTTTGTCCGTCTTCTTGGCGATAGGGATGTACCCGCATCAGCAGGTGCCGATGGTTCTCATTGTGTGTGACCTCGCACTCGGCAGGTCGTTCGGTCTCGAGCGCTTCTTCCAAAAACCCCAACAGATCCCGCGCGTCGGTATTGTGGGCTAGATGAGCGAGGGGACGACCGATATCGGTGCCGACGAGATTGATGGCGGCTGTGGCAGCGGTGGTGAATTTGCGAATGTTCAAGTGGCGATCGAGAAAAATCACGCCGATCTCCGTCGAGCTAAGCACGTTGTCCATATCGTCGTTGAGTTCGGTCAACTCCTGAATTTTGGACTGATACTCGGCATTGACGGTATAGAGTTCCTCGTTGACGGAATGGAGTTCTTCGTTGGTACTTTGGAGTTCTTCGTTCGAGGCAATTAATTCTTCGTTGGTGGCCTGTTGCTCCTCGTTGGTGGATTCGAGTTCTTCGATCGTGGCCTGGAGATTCTCGCGGGTTTGTTGGAGTTCGTATTCGAGTTCGGCTAGCTCTCGCTGGGTTTCAGTGTCTGCTTCAAAGGGTTCGATGGTGGGAGATGCCACCGGGCGATCGTCGGGTTCGACCGCCACGATCGCAAAATCCCCCACCATCTTCTTTGTTTCTTGGTAAGTCACTTTCAAGTTGACGCGGCGAGGATTCTCATCCTCTCCCAACTCGATCCCGGCAAACCGAACCGGACGGCGTTCCTGCTTCGCGCGATGGAATGCCGTTCTTAGGGGAAACTTGAGAGCCGGTACCACCATGCGAGTCACATCTTGCGTTACCCGACCGTCGGGGAGTTTAAAGATATCGGCAGAGTTACCAAAAACGTGGAGAAGTCGATCGTCGCGGTCCACCAGCAGGTAGGTGGCATTGCGATCGAGCGCCAGTTGCCGGAGGGTTTCTTCGAGTATCGGCTCGAACCGAGAACGACGGCTCTCTCCAGACTGGACCAGAGGCAAGGTTTTGGGGAATGCATCGAGGGTTTTGGACGGCAGCGACAGTCGTACGTCTCTTCGCTTCCCGTAGAGTTTCCATTTTTTATGCAGCGTGTTGAATTCCTCATCTAACCCCCCCAGAGTTTCCGACTCTCCCAGGAACAGGATGCCTTGGGGTTGCAGGGAAAAATGCAGGTTCCGCAAGACTTGCTGTTGGAGATCGGACTGCATGTAAATCAACACGTTCCGACAGGTCACCAGATGCATCCGCGTAAAGGCTGCATCTTTGGTGAGATTGTGGTGGGCGAAAATCAGCTTTTCTCTGAGTTTGCGTGCCACCTGAAGGGCACCATCGCGGCGGGTAAAATATCGAGCGAGGCGTTCCTCTCCCACATCGTAGGCGATCGCTTCGGGATAAATACCGCGATCGGCTTTTTCGAGAGCAACGCGATCGAGATCTGTCGCAAAAATCTTGAAGCTCAACGGCTTGCTCGAACCTTGTACCGCTTCATCGACGACCATGGCTAAGGAGTAGGCTTCTTCCCCCGAACTACAAGCACTCACCCAAAAGCGCAGCTCTTCTGATGGTTTAACGCGCTCGAGCAGCTTCGGTAGAACCTCCTCTTTCAGAAATCTCCAAGCGGATTTATCCCGGAAAAAGCGGGTCACGCCGATGAGGAGATCGTTGCGCAAAGTTTTCCGCTCTTCTGGGGAGTCTTGCAGCAGATTGATGTAATTATTTAGATCCGATCGTACGATCAGACAGCGGCGGAAGATGCGCCGACTCAGGGTGCTGTGTTTGTAATAGGAGAAATCCGTATCTTCGAATTGGGCGAGGATCTGAGCAATTTGTTTAATTTTGGGAGCATCGATGGAGAAATTCGTACTGTCGGTTAAGTCTTGTCGATCCACGGACGAATCGACCACTTGGCAGACAAGCTGCGCCAATTGGGACGGCGGCAGCACTCGATCGATGAGTCCGGCGGCAATCGCGCTATTAGGCATCCCGTCAAATTCAGCGGTGGTGGGGTCTTGCACCAAAGTAATGCCCCCTGCTTCGTGAATCGTCTGCAATCCGCGAGTGCCGTCGCTACCGGTTCCAGAAAGGACAATCCCGATGGCGCAATCGGTTTGTTCTCTCGCGAGGGTTTTGAAAAAGAGATCGATGGGAAAGTTCGGTTGCGATCGATTGCTACTCAAATTGCGATCGCGCAAATAGAGCTGTTGTCCTTCTAGTACCAAATTCTTGCCCGGTGGAATTAGGTAAACTGAATTTTTCTCTAGGGTCATGCCATCGGTGACCGGATGAATTGCCATACGGGTGTGCCGCCCCAAGAGTTCGTTCATCAGGCTTTTGAAATCCGGAGATAGATGCTGGATGACGACAAATGCCGCCCCGCTATCCACGGTCATATTTTCAAAAAATTCTTCAAGCGCTTTTAATCCCCCGGCAGAAGCCCCGATTCCGACGACGAAGAAGTTGGGGTGGGAATCGGGGCGTAGCGATCGAGGCTTATTGGAGGTGCAGTCGGCCACTGTAATACTTCTTTGGTGATTTCGCTTTCGTTTAAATCGTAAAGGAATTTGTTAATATTTTGTGACTTTGAGATGATTTTTCAGATGTGATGGTAATGATTTGTCTTTGGCAATTGGATTGGAAAGCTTAGAATTCTCCCTCTTTCCCAATCAATTTTCAACCTTTGTGATTTAGCCAAAGATCTTGCGACTGCGGGATTTTTCCAAATGCAAGAGGACAAGGTTTTGCAATGCCATTGCCTTGTGCGTAATCGAGACCGATCGACCGTAATTTTTGCAAAATGGCTTGATTTTCGACAAATTCGGCAATGGTTTGAAT
>NZ_JADEXN010000177.1 GCF_015207075.1 Zarconia navalis LEGE 11467 | reverse complement strand
CTCCAAATCCTGGCATTGGGCGTGACCAACTGCCTCGCCGAAACCGAACGGCTGGGAACCGAATCTGATATTCCCTTACCGCAACAGCCAACCGACTACGCCGAAGCGATCGCCTGTTACCAACAAAATATCCAGTTCGCAAGGCAAGTGGGGGATGCAGCGCGCGAAGGTTACGCCTTGCACAACCTCGGCGTTGCCTACCACGCCACCGGCTATTACAACCGGGCGATCGAATTTCCGGCCCGGCATTAATTATCGAAACCACGGGAACCAATTCGATCGAACCGGGTTGGGAAGCTACCCTCACTCAACACAATCATCTGGTTTTATCGAAAGTTGCCACAGCTACCTCGCAAAAACAACACATCGAAAAGTCCAACGAAATCGTCGATCCGGTGATGTTGGAAATCTTCAATAATTTGTTTCGATCGATTGCCGAACAAATGGGAATTGCCCTGCAAAATACGAGTACTTCCGTCAATATTAAAGAACGCCTCGACTTTTCTTGTGCCATCTTCGATCGGGATGGAGAACTCGTTGCCAACGCCCCCCACATTCCCGTCCATTTAGGGTCGATGAGTGAAAGCATTCGCAGCTTAATTGATTCGATCGATTCTGCCGCATCTTCTAACACCCTCAATCCCGGCGATGTCTTCGTTCTCAACAACCCCTACAACGGCGGCACGCATCTCCCGGACATTACTGTTATTACCCCCGTTTTCGCATCCAATTCACTTCCACACTCTCCCCTCTCTAATTCAATTCCGAATTCCGAATTCCGAACTCCGAATTCTCCCATTTTCTACGTTGCTTCTCGCGGACACCATGCCGACATTGGCGGTATCACCCCCGGTTCCATGCCACCGAATAGCAAAACGATCGATGAAGAAGGGGTATTAATCGATAATTTCAAACTCGTCGATAGCGGCAATTTCCAAGAAGATAAATTCCTCGAATTGCTCGATTCAAATGCCTATCCTGCCCGCAATCCCCAACAAAATATCGCCGATATTCAAGCGCAAATTGCGGCAAATGAAAAAGGGACGCGAGAACTCAAAAACATGGTTTCTGACTATAGCTTAGAAACCGTGCAAGCCTATATGAAATACGTGCGCGATAATGCCGAAGCTTGCGTGCGAAATGCGATCGCCGTCCTCAACGATGGCGAATTCACCTATCCCCTAGATAGCGGAGATCGCATCTGCGCGAAAATCGACATCGATCGCCCCACTCGCAGTGCCAAAATCGATTTTACCGGCACATCTGCCCAACTCGCCACCAACTTTAACGCCCCCGCAGCCGTCTGCAAAGCCGCCGTCCTCTACGTCTTCCGTACCCTCGTCGAAGACGACATTCCCCTGAATGCCGGTTGTCTCAAACCCCTCGATATCGTCATCCCCCCCGGCTGCCTCCTCAACCCCCAACCCCCGGCTGCGGTGGTGGCTGGGAACGTGGAAACCTCCCAAGGCATCACTGACGCGCTATATGGCGCACTGGGTATCCTGGCGGGTTCTCAAGGGACGATGAATAACTTTACCTTCGGCAGCGATCGCTATCAATATTACGAAACCATCTGCGGCGGTTCCGGCGCGGGGAAAACCTTTCACGGCATCGATGCGATACAGACCCACATGACAAACTCCCGCCTTACCGATCCAGAAGTCCTAGAATGGCGCTTCCCCATACTTTTGGATGATTTTGCCATTCGCCCCAATAGTGGCGGCAAGGGGCTATTTTGCGGCGGAAATGGGGTGGTGCGTCGCCTGCGTTTCCTTGAGGCGATGACGGCGGGGATTCTTTCGAGTCATCGCATCGTTTCCCCAGCCGGATTGCACGGTGGCGGTGATGGTGCGTTAGGGAAAAACTGGGTAGAACGATCGTCTGGGGCGATCGAAGAGTTGGCTTCCACGGCAACGGTACAGATGCAGCCGGGAGATACATTTGTTATCGAAACCCCAGGTGGCGGCGGGTTCGGTTCGGCGAAGATTTAGCCTTACGCCAGCACCGTTGCGTCAATACGAGAAACCGCGCAAAAAACGAGACTCACTCTTGTCTTTTACTGTATAATTACTTACACTATGAAAGGGTGAGTTCAATTTTTAACTTGGATAAGCGTTATTAAATTCCAAGTCACTTCGATGGTTTTCGCTAGATTTAGCATTCATAAAACCATCAAGTTATAAAGGAAAGCATTGATTTATAGCGTTTTTCACATGGGTAAAGTGCAAGATTAAAAAATTGAGGTTATGGGGACAATGTTTTTACCCCTTCTAGATATACCTCATGCGATTGAGAACCGCTATAAAGATAATTTGAACCCGCTTAAATTTTCACAAGTTTTTCATAATTTATCGGTATGGTTTTAGGACGTCAGTAGATTTGCGGAAAATCTATTTGCGTATGTCTGAGTCAGTTGCTCTATTGCATTTTTTGCACGTTATCCAAAGCAGTGAGCTGACGATCGCGATCGAGAACGACGCTAGAGATGTCTGCAAATCGATTTTTCCGGTTTCTGCCGGAAGGTTCTGCGTGCGATAACTTGTCGCTGTTGAGTCTGATTCGATCGTCACAATCGAATCGATTTGTACGATCTAACTCGATGGTGAAATTGCTCGACAGACTCCCAAAATTAAGTCAGTCACCGCAACTTAGAGTACCGAAGAAATTGAAAAGCAATGAACACTCATCTTCATCTTAAGGTTGTTGTTCGCAGCGGACGAGCATCTGTCTGGGAATCAGAACGAGCTGCACCGTACTTATGTAGACCCGACGTTCTCCAGTCGCAACACCATGGAGAATACATGAAGAATATATGAAGAATGACCTCAGAGCAAAACTGAGAGCCAAAATTACATTGTTCGAGAATGACATCATTTTGATGCGGCGATTGAGTAGATGATGCTCGGATTCATCGTCGATTTAGAAATAATTTCTAAACTTTTTATCTTCTTCACGTTTACCAAAATATTTTCATTCATATAATTTAATATAATTCAATTATAAACAATTTAAAGCAGCCTTAGTTCAAAATTCTGTAAAAGCATGCCACTTTCACAGATTGTAGTGACCTAAAAGGTCAAGCAAGCAACTTTTTAGAGGTGAATTCGATGAATACAAACACTTACATGAATCAGAGGGAAGACCCAGGGAAAACGAAACAACTCACATCAACCCTTCGAAAGCAGCACGCACAAACTGATTATCTCCAGACCCTGCATCATAGATATCGAAATCGGCTGACAAAGCTAGTCAAAACAGCGCCTAAATTGGCGATCGCCCTGACCGCACTGTTGAGCGAACCCGCTCCCGTCCAAGCCGCATCATTTGACTTCACCTACGCGCCGGGAACCACCCTCGAACAGATGCTCGGCTTTGAAGTGGCGGCTAACGTGTGGTCGAACTTTTTGGTCGATGATGCGAATGTGAATCTATTCGTCGAAGTGGTGGATTGGTACAAGTTACCCCCCTTCGTCGTCGGTGGTTCTTGGCAATCCGGACTGTGGCAAGAGTTCCGGTGGCAAACTTTACCCACAGAAGCAATGCAAGCCAACACTCAGTCCGTCCCAGAACCCACCTCGACAACAGGACTATTAGGCGTGGGGTTGTTGAGTTTCGGTCTCCGGTTGAAGCATCAGCGTCGGCAGCTTTAGCTGCTAATTGTCTCGAAATTTGCCGATCGGGAGATATTCGGACGTTCATGTCTGAATTCGGGGATAGATATCGAGACCAGAAGCGTGCCACGTTCGCAGCTATAACGTTCTTTTCGATGTTAACGGATACGTCAAGCAAGTCTACTAGGGGTCACAGTCAATGAATACAAAAGTAACCACGAGTCTCGATCGGGACAACCCAAAACTCGAACAACTGAGTGCAAACGTTCCACGATCGCCGTTACAAGCGAAAGAGAGCCTGTGCCATAAGTATCGCAATCGGATGGCGCAACTGATGAAAACCGCTCCCAAACTGGCGATCGCCCTAGCAGCATTGTTGAGCAAACCCGCTCCCGTTGAAGCTGCATCTTTTAACTTTACCTACGCGCCAGGAGCCACCCTCGAACAGATGCTCGGCTTTGAAGTAGCCGCCAACGTGTGGTCGAACTTTTTAGTGGATGATGTGGAGGTGAATTTATTCGTCGATATCGTGGATTCGAGCCTACTACCCGCGAATGTCGTCGGTGGTTCTTTACCTGGGGTGAATCCAGGGTATGACTACGGCGAGTTTCGGAACGAACTGTACGCCGATCGCACCTCAAACAACGATTGGACGGCTTATTCTAACTTAAACCTCTACACCTATCAATCCGGAGCCAACGACCCCTACGCCGATCGATATCGCGTAGCCTTCGAGCGGGGCAACAGCTATTGGTACAACAAAAATCTGACCCTCACCAACGCGAATGCCAAAGCCCTGGGATTGAGACCCACCCACGACAATGCCATGGATGGCTACATCGTCATGAGCGATCTTTCGGACCACTTGTTGGTGGACTGGGACTACAACTACCGCCGAGATAGCTCTGCTCCTTGGTTTTCCCTGGACTATGCCAGTGTTGCCATCCACGAGATCGGTCACGCCCTGGGATTTATTAGCGGTATCGATTCGGCTTTGGTGCGTGAAGCGAGCGGAACCTTCGAGCAAAACCTCGATCGCCTATTTCGGACAACTTCGCTGGACTTATTCCGCTATAGCAAGTGGAGTAAGAACAAAGGATGGCTCGACCTTGCCGTGGGTCCCAAGTCTTATTTATCTATTGATGGAGGACGCACAGCTCTGGCTGACTTTTCTCGGGGCAATAAAAATTTTGGACTGGGGTCTGACGGTTTCCAGGGTAGCCACTGGAAACAGCAAGGCAACGAAATTGGCATTATGGACCCCCTGATTTTCTTGGGGGAAAGGCCAGAGGTGCAAGCACCCGACTTGCAAGCCTTCGATATCATGGGTTGGGATTTGCGATCGGACTTGCGCGATGGCATTTCCAGCTCGGAATTGAATCTCAATTGGTTCGATCTGACTTCTCAAGCGGAACAGCGATTGGCAAACAGCCTGGGTATTTCCGTCGCTGACTTGTTCGCCAACTCTACCACTTGGGCCAACAGTCTGACCAGTTGGGTGGATACAGATAACGACAGCGTAGACGATCGCGTCGAACAGATGCTCGAAAATAGCGAAGTCTATAACTGGTGTTGGATTCTTTGCGGTGGTAGCGGTGGTGGTTCTTGGCAATCCGGACTGTGGCAAGAGTTCCGGTGGCAGACGTTACCCACAGAAGCGATTCAAGCCAACGCGCAATCCGTCCCAGAACCCACGTCTACTACTGGATTTTTAGCCTTGGGCGTGTTGGGTATCGGTTCTCGACTCAAGCGTCGGAGTCAGCCGCTTTAACACCTAACTGTCTCGAAGCATGCCGTTTTCATCGCAGCAAAGTCCCATGAGGGACGAACAAGTCACTTCTAAGAGTCAACAAGTATGAGTTTAAACGCGGGTATGATTTCTAAAAATTCCGATCGCAGCCAAGTAAAAATGAAGACGCACATCTCAAATCATTGCGATCGACAAGCGCGGGTTACAGACTGTCCTAGCCCACACCATCAGTCTCGAAAGTGGCTGGCGCAACTGGTAAAAATTGCACCGAAACTAACGATCGCCCTAGTTGGGCGAAGCCACTCCCGCTCAGGCCGCATCCTTTAACTTCACCTACGCGCCGGGAACCACGATGGACCAAATACTCGGCTTTGAAACGGCTGCCAACGTGTGGTCGCAGTTTTTAGTCGATGATGTGGAAGTCAATTTGTTCGTCGAAGTTGTAGACTCGAACCTGCTACCCGATTACGTCATCGGCGGTACGATGCCGGGGCTGCAATCGAATAGCTACTCGCAGTTTCAGAACGCACTGTATAACGATCGCACCTCCAACGACGATTTTCAAGCCTATGCCAACCTAGATACTACCGGGTTGGGTGGAGAATATGGTGGGTACTTGGAAACCAATACTTGGTCTAACGATACCCTCACCCTCACCACGGCTAATGCCAAAGCACTCGACTTGAGACCCTCTGACGATAGTGCCATCGATGGTTACATCCTCATGAGCGATCTCTCGCAATACTCAGTGAACTGGGACTACAATACCCGCCGTCATCTTCCCACACCTCAAAACTCCCTCGACTATGCCAGTGTCGCCCTTCACGAAATCGGTCACGCTCTTGGGTTTATCAGCGGGATCGATTCGGCTGTTGTGACTGAAGCCCAGGCTACGATGCAGGAAAATTTCGATCGGCTCGCTCGGACGAACTCCCTAGATATGTTCCGCTACAGCAACCGCAGTTATCAAAGCGCGCAACTCGACTTAGGTGTCGGTGCTGACTCCTATTTCTCGATCGACAGCGGCACCACCCCCCTGGCGTACTTTTCGACGGGAACGCAAGATTTCGGATTGGGAAGCGACGGTTTTCAAGGCAGTCACTGGAAGCAACAAAGCAGCACGCTCGGCATTATGGACCCCCTGCTTTCGGTCGAACAACGGCGGCATCTCAAAGACTTCGACGCGCGCTCTTTAGATATTATCGGCTGGGATTTACCCTCGTACTTGCACGATGGGATTGCCTCGTGGGAACTGCAACTGATTTGGTACGACCTGACTTATCAAGCCGAGGCGCGACTTGCCAATACTCTCGGTCTTACCCCGTGGCAGTTCTCGGTCGCCAATCCCGACGTATTGGCGCAAAGTCTGACCAGTTGGGTGGATACAGATAACGACGGGGTGGACGATCGAGTCGAACAAATGCTCGAAGATAGCCAAGTCTACAACTGGTGTTGGAGTAATTGCAGTGGTAATAGCGGTGGCTCTTGGCAATCCGGACTGTGGCAGGAGTTCCGGTGGCAGACTTTATCCACGGACGATCTCCAGGCCAACGCGCAGGCCGTCCCAGAACCCACCTCGACAACAGGACTCTTAAGCCTGGGTTTGTTGGCGATCGGTTCCCAACTCAAGCGTCGGCGTCAATCGAACGGATAGAGCGTTTCGGCGAATTCCTAGAGCCATTCTCCCAATGGCTCTAAAAACGGTTTTGCGTTCGGTAATCGATCGCAAACCGTACCGTAAAATATAACAGTCGCCATATCGGTTAGAACACAAGTGACCGTGGGCTTCGGAGGTAGGGGAGGCAGGGGGAGGAAAGACCACGGGTAATGACATAATGGTGCGGCGTTGCCCGCACCTGCCCCGGCGGTTGCTATAAATCAGTTCAGCTCAGCGCCCCAGCTCGACCGTTATCAATTACTCGTTAATTACAGGGAATCGATTGTATGAATCCAATCGCCAAGTTTCTCGATCTACCGCGCCTTTCTTGCCAACCTTCGGCTTTTTCGATCGCCCTGCTTGGCGGCCTAACACTATTTCCCTTGGGGGCATCGGCTCAAATTATTCCCGACACCACCTTACCGAATCATTCGATCGTCACCCCCAACGGCAACATCAGCGAGATTACCGGGGGAACGACCGCAGGCGGCAATCTCTTTCACAGTTTCGAGGAGTTTTCTTTACCCACGGGCGCTGAGGCGTTTTTCAACAACGCCCTCACCATCGACAATATCCTCACACGCGACACCGGAGGATCGATTTCCAACATCGACGGCTTAATCCGTGCCAACGGCAACGCCAACTTTTTTCTACTCAATCCCAACGGCATTCTCTTGGGTCCCAATGCAAGGCTCAATATCGGTGGTTCCTTTTTCGGCTCGACGGCCGATAGCCTTCAGTTCGCCGATGGGGGCGAGTTTAGCGCCACCAATCCCCAAACCTCTCCCCTACTGACCGTCAGTATTCCCATCGGTTTGCAATACGGCTCGAACCCCGGTGCGATCGCCGCCCAAGGCACGGGGAACAATCTCTTTCTCGACGATCCCTTCGTCATTCGCGTTTTCCGACCCGACGGCTTCCAGGTCGCCAACGGTCGAACCCTCGCCCTGGTTGGTGGAGATCTATCCCTAGAAGGAGCAAATCTCACCGCTAGAGACGGGCGGATCGAACTCGGGAGCGTTGGGGGTGGCAGCTTTGTGGGCATTACGTCCGCGAACCCCGGCTTGGCCGTGAGTTATGACGGGGTCGAGAACTTTCAGGACATCCGCTTGTCCCAAACGGCTTCGGTGGAAACCAGTGGGAATGGTGGAGGGACGATTCGAGTTCGAGGGCGTAACGTTCTCGCCAGTCAAGGTTCGGCAATCTTAGCCGATACCCTGGGCGAGGGGGCGGGGGGAAGCCTGGTCATCCGCGCCTCTGAATCGATCGAACTCACTGGAACTTCTACCTTTACCCCACCGCCTACCGAGACGGAAACCTTCGAGCCGTTTCCCTTTAGCACTCGCGTTTCCACCGATGTGGGTCGGTTCCCCGGCTCAACGGGGAATGGGGGAACCTTAACCCTCGAAACCGATCGCCTGCGGGTGGCCGATGGGGCGCAGGTGTCTACCGGCACGTTCAGTACCGGGAATTCCGGCCGGTTAGAGGTGAGGGCACGAGAAATCGAACTGAGCGGTCGCGTACCAGAAGTGGGGCTGAGCGGTTTATTTGCCCCAGTTGCCCCCAATGCAACCGGTAACGGAGGTCTTATCGATATTCAGACCGAGAATTTGCAAATTACCGGCAGGGCAATCTTGTTTGGAGGAACGTTTGGACTCGGAGATGGGGGTGACTTGCGAGTGGAAACCGATCGCTTGCAACTGACCGATGGAGGGCAAATCTCGACCTTGACCTTCAGTGCTGGAAATGCCGGAGATATCGATGTTCGGGCTAGCGAGGTAGAACTAGCGGGTGGAGCGCCAGGGGTAGGACCGAGCGCTTTCTTTGCCAATGTGGAAGCGGGTGCCACGGGTAATGGAGGCAATATCCTAGTGGAAACCGATCGCTTGCAGATTTCCGGTGGGGCGCAGATTACCGCCACGACTTTAGGAGAAGGAAATGCTGGGCAATTAATCGTTCGGGCTGCGGACATCCAACTGGCGGGAACTTCCCCCAGTGGCAATTCCAGTGGTTTGTTCGCGACAGTC
>NZ_JADEXN010000002.1 GCF_015207075.1 Zarconia navalis LEGE 11467 | reverse complement strand
CTCGATACCGATGGCAAAATCGTGGTGGTTATCGACCCCGGCCACGGCGGCCCAGATGTGGGGGCGGTGGGTATCGGCGGATTGCAGGAAATCGAGGTGGTTGACCCGGTGGCTTATCGAACGGCACAATTGCTCGAAGAACAAGGGATTGCCGTCGTTTTAACCCGCTCGGAAAATATCGATCTCGACCTCGAACCGCGCGTCCAACTGGCCAACCGCCTCGATGCCAATTTATTTGTGAGCATTCATGCCAATGCCATCAGCCTGAGTCGTCCCGATGTCAACGGCGTCGAAACGTACTACTACAGCACGGGGGGAAGACTGGCGCAAGTCATCCACAGCTATCTTCTCGAAGCCAGTGGAGGCCCCGATCGCGGCGTAAAAACAGCCCGATTTTACGTGTTGCGCAATACCGATATGCCGGCAGCACTGGTTGAGTTGGGCTTCGTTACCGGTCGCTATGATGCTCCTCGGTTAGCGGATGGGGAATATCAAGAAATTTTGGCGCTAGCGATCGCCCGCGGGATTCTCGCGTACATTTCCCAATACTGCCCCGGCCCCTATTGCGAAGGTTGAGTCGAGAGCTTGAGTCGATGGCGCGAAAGTATTGGCTCAAACAATTTGGGCAGTTCGCCTCATGGTAAAGTCAGCAAAATGACTGATTTAATGGGGTAATTAAAGAGCGATCGGTCAAATGGGTTGGATGTTGCGACCCAGTCTCGATCTCACCTCGACTGCCGACAATTTAGAACATCAGACGAATATATGAGCGACGATCGAAAACGAATTGGGATTTTTGACAGTGGTGTGGGAGGACTCACCGTTTTGAGCGCACTGTACCGACAACTGCCCGACGAATCCTATCTCTATTTCGGCGATACCGCTCGCCTCCCGTACGGAACTCGCTCGGCAGCAGAGATCGTGCAGTTTATGCGCGAAATTCTAACGATGATGAAACAAGAGCGCGTGAAAATGGCGATCGTGGCTTGTAATACCAGTGCCGCCCTCGCCCTAGATATCGTGCGATCGGAATTTGACTTCCCCATTCTCGGCCCGATCCTGCCCGGTGCGAAAGCTGCCGTCCGGGAAGGTCGGCGTATCGGCACGATCGCCACCCCAGCGACGGCCCAAAGCGGAACCTACCGACGAGCAATGCTAGAAGCCGACGCAACGGTGAAAGTCTGGGAAGTGGGATGTCCGGAGTTCGTTCCGATCGTCGAAGGGAATCGACTCCACGAACCCCAAACCTACCAGATCGCCCGCTCGTACTTGGAACCGCTGCTGCGGCAACGGATCGATACATTGGTTTACGGCTGCACCCACTATCCCCACCTCGCCCCGGTTCTAAACGCGATTTTGCCCCCAACGGTCAAACTTGTCGATCCGGCGATTTCCCTCGCCGAGGCTGCCGCACGAGAATTGGATTTGTTAGGGTTGCGCGCTGAGGGTGAGCCATTACCCACCCGATTCGGCGTCAGCGGTTGTCCCGATCGATTTGCCCAGCTTTCGGTGCAGTGGCTGGGCTTTACCCCCTTTGTGAGCAAAGTGAGTTTACCCCAGGTTAGCCCTGGGTCGGTTCCCCTCCCTCAACAGTAAAGGGTCGATCGCGTCGCTACTTCCCTTGAGAGATGGGTGAAAAAGAGCTGGGGAAGCAGGGAGAGCAAGATTTGATATTTAAGCCAGATCGTTCTAGTCTTAATGGCTACTGCTCTAAGCTCAAGTCCATCGCTGTCCTCGCCCTCGAGACGATCGCCAGATAAGCCAGATGAGCCAGATGAAATATTGCATCTTGCGACCCAAAACGATATGGCTCAGAGGAGGTCGAAAACATTCATTCTCTAAATAAACTTGCCTTATTCCCCGCTCTTTTGGGGAGTTGTCAACAAGAAACATGACCATGTTAGATTTTCTCAACCCGATTCTGAAACGACATCCAGAGCGTATCAAAGCCGACGTCGAAATTTATACTTGGCAAACTTGCCCCTATTGCATTCGCGCAAAACTGTTGCTGTGGTGGAAGGGGGTGCGCTACACCGAATACAAAATTGATGGGAACGAAGAGGCAAGAAGCCAGATGGCCGCGCGGGCAGACGGTCGGCGCTCGGTTCCGCAGACTTTCATTAACGATCGCCACGTTGGAGGTTGCGACGATCTATACGCCCTCGACAGTCGGGGAGAACTCGATCCTCTATTGGCAGAACCTTCAACATAGCTTGTAGAAGTTTGTAGCTTAAATTATTATCAGGAGTAAAAAATTGAGCTTATTTTCTAATGTTCCAGGTATGTCTTTCTGCGGTTCAAAATACCAGCGGTTCTCTTTAAATTTTACCAAAGATTTTGGAACTCTCTTCTCACCTATTTTGTAGCTTCTAGTTGGTCTTAACTTAACCCGTTCGATAATGGCGATCGGATCGAGTAACGTGCTGCTAATCAAAAGATAGACTCTGATGGCCGCTTCAATATAAGAGGCTGATGCAACAAGTCGATCGTTTTCCTCCCGAACGACAAGAACAAAGTAATACGGTTCGTTCTCGATCTCAAAATAGATGAAAAAAGCACCGGGTTCGCTCTTTTCATCAACAAACAAAATTTTTGGAGTGTTATCTCGTACCAGGAGTTTATGTACTGCTCGCACTTGTTCGGTTACTCCAAGCATTGGATTGAAAGTTTCTGAAATCGCGACTTTTTTTGCCAAATCTTCGGTCAGCATTCAACTCTGGACGATCGGAGATCGTAAGGAACGAATTCAAACAACAAACAAAAAGAACCGCCATTTTTCCCTCTGGCATAAAAATAACCGATCGGGAAAAATAGCGGCTTCAATTCAACAGGTATTAGAACCTACTTAACAACCAACTCCTTCTCCTCTAACGGTTGGTTGCTCGCTTCGGGAGAATCTGCTTCCGAAGGTGGCACCACTTGCCAGAACTTCGGCAGACATTCCGTCCAGTTGGCAAGAATCCGCTGGGCTTTCGGGCTGCCGGTGCGTTCGGCGTGGGCGGCAATCAGCGCCTTGAGTTGTGCTTCTCCCGCCTGGGTGCAGACCCGCTGAGTCTTAACGATTTCTCGATTCACCTTCGCGGGGAAATTGCCTTCTTCATCGAGGAAATAAGCCAAACCGCCGGTCATCCCAGCGCCGACGTTACGACCGACTTTCCCGAGAACGACGATCGCCCCGCCAGTCATGTACTCGCAGCAATGGTCTCCCGCCCCTTCGATGACCGCTTGCCCTTTGGAGTTGCGCACGCCGAAGCGTTCTCCGGCAAGTCCGAGGACGTAGAGAGTTCCTCCCGTCGCGCCGTAAATACAGGTGTTGCCAACGATCACGTTTTCACTCGGATCGAAGGTGGTGCCCACGGGGGGTTTGATAATAATTTCACCACCGTGCATCCCCTTACCGACGTAATCGTTTGCCGATCCTTCGAGGGTCAAGGTCATGCCAGGGAGATTGAATGCCCCGAAACTCTGACCGGCACTCCCTTTGAAATTGAGATTCAGTTGACCTTCAAAGCCGGTGTTGCCGTATTTCTTGGCGATCGCCCCAGAAATACGTGCCCCTACGCAGCGATCGGTGTTGACGATCTCTAAAGTCTTGCTGATGCTGCTTTGATTGGCGATCGCCCCGGCCATTTCGGCATCTGCGAGCAACTCGTCGTCGAGGACTTTGCCGTTGGTGTGAATGTCCGGAGGCGTTGCCCAATTGCGGTTTTCCCCTTGAGGCAATTTGGTGATGCAGTCGAGATTCAACGATTGGGTTTTGGTCAGTTGCACGTTCTCGCGCATCGTCAGCAAGTCGGAACGCCCGATAATTTCATCAACCGAGCGATAGCCCAACTTCGCTAGCAGCGATCGCACTTCTTGGGCGACGAACAAGAAGAAATTCACCACATGTTCGGGCATTCCAGGGAAGCGCTTGCGCAGCCGTTCTTGCTGGGTTGTCACCCCCACCGGACAACTATTCATGTGGCAGACGCGGGCCATAATGCAACCTTCAGCAATCATGGCGATCGTGCCGAAGCCGAATTCTTGCGCCCCCATCAGCGCCGCCATCACCACGTCCCAACCGGCGCGCATACCGCCGTCGGCCCGCAGAATCACTCGCTCGCGCAGTTGGTTTTCCATCAACACCCGATGCACTTCCGTCAGGCCCAATTCCCAGGGACTGCCTGCATGTTTGATGGAACTTAGGGGAGATGCCCCCGTACCGCCGTCGTGACCGGAAATTTGAATCACGTCGGCATTAGCTTTTGCCACCCCCGCAGCGATCGTCCCGATACCGATCGAAGAAACCAGCTTCACCGAAACTTTGGCGTTGGGGTTAATTTGGTGCAAGTCGAAAATCAGTTGCGCCAAATCCTCGATCGAATAGATATCGTGGTGCGGTGGCGGCGAAATTAGCGTCACCCCCGGCTTAGAACGGCGCAGCATGGCAATGTAGTTGCTCACCTTGCGTCCGGGGAGTTGACCTCCTTCTCCGGGTTTCGCTCCTTGGGCGACCTTAATTTCAATTTGCTTGGCGCTCATCAGGTACTCTGGTGTCACGCCAAAGCGTCCCGATGCCACCTGCTTAATGGCTGAGGAAGCCGTATCTCCATTGCGGAGTCCTTGCAAGTGGGGTAGGGTTTGGGAATGCCCCTGCGAGTCCACATCTTGGATGGCTCGGAAGCGGATCGGATCTTCGCCCCCCTCGCCGGAGTTGGACTTGCCCCCCAGACGGTTCATGGCGATCGCTAGGGTTTCGTGGGCTTCGGGAGATAGTGCCCCGAGAGACATCCCGCCGGTACAGAAGCGCTTGACGATATCTTCGGTCGATTCCACTTCGTCGATCTCGATCGACTCGCGATCGCTCTGGAAATCTAACAAATCCCGCAAAGCGGCAACGGGTCGATTCCCCAGATAGTCCTGGTAGGCTTGGTAGTGGTCGTAAGTCCCCTCCCGCACCGCTTTGTGGAGAACCTTGGTTAATTCGGGATTGTTGCCGTGGTATTCGCCCCCTTTGCGGTATTGGATGAAGCCGAAGTTTTCCAATTTGTTGGCTTCGGGGAAGGCCCGCTGGTGGAAGGTAAAAACTTCTCGGGCGAGTTCGGCAACGGTGATGCCGCCGATGCGAGAGGCGGTTCCTTTCATTCCCAATTCGAGCAAATCGGCACCGATCCCGATCGCCTCGAAAATCTGCGCCCCTTGGTAACTCGACAGCCGGGAAATCCCCATCTTCGAGAGAATCTTCAGCAATCCGCCTTCAGTTGCCTTGCGATAGTTGGCGATCGCTTCGGCAAGGGTCACGTTTTCCAGCTTGCCCAACCCCATCATCTTCTGGGTTTTGGCATCGTTCCACCAGGTCCGTAGGGTCGCCCAAGTCAGGTAAGGGCACACCGCACTCGCCCCGTAGCCCACCAAACAGGCATAGTGGTGAGTACTCCAGCACCCGGCCGTATCCACGACGATCGAGGCTTTCATTCGCAATCGGGCATCGATCAGGTGGTGGTGAACCGCACCGACGGCCAGTAAGGGGGGAATGTAGCTTCGATCGCTGCGGGTTCCGTCTCGATCGCTTAAAACTAATACTTCCGCGCCATTCTCCAACGCTTCCGTGGCTTTTTGGCACAGGGCGCTCACCGCTGCTTTGAGTCCCGAGGGACCGGAGGCGACATCATACAACGTTGAGAGGGTGACGACATTCAAGTCAGAACTCTTGATTCCGCTCAGGTCGGATTCCGTGAGGACGGGGGTTGCCAGTTTCAGCAGCCGATCGGCACCAGGGGCATCATCGAGCAAGTTTCCCCGAGAACCCAGAAACGTACTCAACGACATCACCAAGCCTTCGCGCAAGGGATCGATCGCCGGGTTGGTGACTTGGGCGAAACGCTGTTTGAAGTAGTCGTACAGCAGACGCGGCTTATTGGAGAGAACCGCTAGGGGAATATCATCCCCCATGCAGAAGGTGGGTTCTTTGGCCAACTGCGCCATGGGCACGATAATCATGTCCACGTCTTCTTTGGTGTAGCCGAAAGCTGTTTGCTGCTGCACCAAGGCTTGGGCATCGGGGACATCCGCAGGCGGTGCGCTGCCGTTTGTCGGAGCAATGCCGAGTTTCGGACGGGCAGCTACCCATTCCCCATAGGGATGCTCTCCGGAAATTTTGCGCTTGATATCCCAGTTTTTCAGGACTTGGTGATTTTCGAGATCCACCGCCAGCATCTGACCGGGACCGAGGCGACCTTTTTCGAGAATATTCCCCGGATCGAGATCCACCACTCCAGCTTCGGAGGCGACAATGACGAGGCGATCGCGAGTTAGAACGTAGCGGGCGGGGCGCAGTCCGTTGCGATCGAGTCCGGCTCCGACCACTTTACCATCGCTAAATGCCAACAGGGCCGGCCCGTCCCAGGGTTCTTGAATGCCACTGTAATACTCGTAAAAATCCACAACTTCGCGATCGTTATCAAGTTCCGGCTGGTTTTGATAGGCTTCGGGCACCAGCAACATCAACGATTCTAGAGTCGATCTTCCCGATTTCACCAACAACTCGAAGGAATTATCCAAGTTCGCCGAGTCGCTGATATTGGTATCCACGCAGGGTATGAGTTGCTCGATGCGATCGCCCCAATTGGGATGGGAAAATTCCGCTTGGCGAGCCTTCATCCAGTTAATATTGCCCAGTAAGGTATTGATTTCTCCGTTGTGACCCAGCAATCGCATCGGCTGTGCCAGGGGCCACTTGGGCATGGTATTGGTGCTGAATCGGCGATGGTATAAGGCGAAGGGGCTGATGTAATCGGGATCGGTCAAATCTTGGTAAAATTCCCCGAGAATCGAGGCGCGCACCATTGCTTTGTAAACGATCGTCCGGCAGGAGAAAGAACAAATATACAGGTCATCTCCCCAGTGCATCGACGTTGTGGTTTCCAACGTCTTGCCGATCGCCCGTCGCGCTAGATATAGTTGACGATCGAGAGCATCTCCAGTCAGGGTTTTGCTGGTGACGACAACCTGTTCGATGCGAGGCTGAACTTCGAGCGCTTGAGGGCCGAGAACCTCCGGTTGGATGGGAACCGGACGCCAGCCCAATACGTCTAACCCTTCGCGAGCGAGAACTCGATCGGTAATTTGACGAACCTCGGCGGCGGAGCGCTCGTCTCGGGCTAAAAATACCATGCCCACTCCCGTGTTCTCGGGGGGGGGAATGGCGATCGACTCTTTCCTAAGCCACTGTTGGATAATATCCCAAGGAATGGCGCTCATTATCCCCGAACCGTCACCGGAGTCGTAGTCGGCGCTGCAACCGCCTCGGTGTTCCAAACACGACAGCGAAGACAAGGCTTTGAGCACAATATCGTGGCTCGGTTCGTTATCCTGGTGAGCGATAAAGCCAACACCGCACGCATCTCGTTCTTCAACTAACCAGGGTTGTCCGCCGAAGGGTTCTGCGGGGGTGGGTGCAATTCGATCGGTTCGATCGAATTTTGAGTTTTGATTGATGCCAAACTGTTCCACGATCTTTCCTAAATGTCTCCTTATTAACAAACGGCCAATTTTTACGATCGCGCGCCATCTCGAATGCAGTCATTATCGAGGGAAAGTTTCGAGCGAAGGCGGGATCGGTAAACTTTAGGGTAAGGGTCAATATTTTTAGGTCGTGTTGACTCGATATCGCACCGTCAAGCCACGCCACTAACACATTTAGACCTCACTACAAACCTGACAAAGACGTTAATCTCAATCGATATTTCAAGCGACTCAGATAAATACAACTTCGCAGGAATAATTGTCTTCGTTTCCAGACTTCGGCCATTTCGAGGCTATTGCACGAGGGTGTTCTTACTAGATTTTGGGTTACGATACCGTGAGATTTTATACAATTTCCCATCGGGCACGATCGGTTCGACCCAAATTGAAATAAGTTGTGAGATAAAGATTCTAAGGGAAAATACCCAACTTTGACAATGCCAAACCTAAAATACTTAGGTGGAAGCCACTTAAATTATTACATCATTGGCGACTTTCAAAGAAATCCTGACGCTCTATCGACCTCATCCCACAGACTGAGGCGGCATGACTTGAAGATATGGCGCAACGCACTCGTGCATTTACCCTCTCAACGGGAGAGAGAATTTTACCCAATTCATACGAACCTTCTGTTTTTACTCTCTTTCCCTCACACCCGCAGTGCCCGATCGTGACATGGGGTCTGTTGATGCAACATCAGGAGTTTGGGAAGATAGACTCCTTGGTTTGGCGACGATCTGGATACTTGCCATCGAGATTCGGTCTTAGAGGCAACATCAACGCTTACGATCGGTCCTCCATCTCTTCTACGGACTTCGGCACTCCCGCCGTAATAATTTCTTGTCCGGTTTGTGTCACCAAAACATCATCCTCGATACGAATGCCAATTCCGTACCATTGCGGATCGACTTCGGGCTGTTCTTCGGCAACCTTAATGTTGCCGGAAATGTAAATTCCCGGTTCCACTGTCAGAATTTGACCGGGTTGTAGGGTTTGCCACGCCTCTTTCCCATGTTTGTAAGCCCCTACATCATGTACGTCGAGGCCCAGCCAATGTCCGGTTTTGTGCATATAAAAGGGCTTGTATTTTTCTTCTTTAATAATCTCTTCGATGTCCCCAGCAAGCAGTCCCAACTCCATTAATCCTTCGACGATAACCCGCACGGCTACGTCGTGGTGTTCGTTATAGGGTAATCCGGGTTGAATGCGCGCGAGGGCTTGTTTCTGCGCTTCGAGAACGATTTCGTAAATTATCTTTTGCTGGGGGGTAAACTTCCCGCCCACGGGGAACGTCCGGGTAATATCGGAGTTGTAATATTGGTAACAGCATCCAGCGTCGATTAGGAGTAACTCTCCATCCTCCATTTGTCGATCGTTCTCGATGTAGTGCAAAATACAAGCATTTTCACCAGAAGCAACAATCGAAGGATAAGCCGGACTTCCCCCTTGGGCGGCAAAGATATACTCAATTTCGGCTTGCACTTCGTATTCGTAACGACCGGGCCGGGCAAATTCTCGCGCTCGATTGTGAGCAACAACGGCGATCTGCGCAGCACGGCGCATTCGGGTCAACTCCGCTGGGGTTTTCACCAACCGCATGGGATTAATGAGGATGCCGGAATCTTCGATCGCCGTCGGACCGGTTCCACGACGGGGAACCATTCGCACTTGACGCTGCCAGTGTTGGAGAATTTTCCCATCGAAGCTGCGATCTCTTCCAAAATGGTAGTAGATGCGATCGGCATTCTCTAAATACTGGGGCAATTTTTCATTGAGTTCTTCAATGGGATAAGCAACATCTGCCCCATATTTTTCTTTGGCGATCTCCACTCCGGCCCGAACCCCCGTCCAGGTTTCTCGTTCGATATCTTTGGGTTGTACGAATAAGATAAACTGGTGCTCGTCGTGATGGGGGGCGAGTACCGCTACGGCATTGGGTTCGTTAAATCCCGTGAGATAGAAAAAACTGCTATCCTGGCGAAACCCATACTCAACATCATTGTGCATTACCGCCATCGGGGCACTGCGAAAAATTGCCGTGCCGCTGCCAATTTTGGTCATGACTTGTTGTCGTCGCTGGCGATACTCCGATTGCATGGCAAACTTCCTCGATATTTGATTGAAACCGTTACACAATGCGATTGACCCGAGCCGAGTCGATACCCACACCTCTGCTTATCGATCTTTTCATTGTCTAAATTATCGATCGACTGGAAATATTAAAACCTGGTGCGGTTGTTGGGCATCGAGGACTCAATCCAACCTACAATGCTTGGACGGGTCAGTCAATCAGTTTCGATCTATAAATTATAATGAAAGACAGAGGGCAAGTTGACGAATTCGATCTCGCTGTTTTTTCGCGGATAGTTGTTTAAAAAAATGATTTTTGAATGGCTGTTTTTATAAAAAGCAAAAAACAAATTGACTCAAGACATAAAAATAAATTAATTGGCTTGCACATTTCTCTTATGACGCTCGATATTTCAAAAAAATATATAGCGGTTCTCACACTCATGAGGTACAAAGTTTCTGGGTTGAGAAGATGGGGAATAGGGAATATAATTTGGGTGCACCTCACAAATTCGAGAATTGCTATATCACAACGAAAAATAAATTAATTCATCAATTTTCCAGAATAAACACTGCTTTCTATTATCAATAAACTTAAAGCAATAAAGACTATTATTTTAAATTTTGATATATTTAAAAAATATCTATTTTATTTTTTCAAAGAATGAGTCTAATCTATCGCTATGAAAAAACATAAATTTTTCCCTTTAGCTCTAACTCCTATTGCTGTCAGTATTCTAATTATGAATACTAAGGCAGTATTAGCCTTTAATATTACTTCAAGTCCCAATAGCAGCGATTTTCTCGATGCTATTTTGGGGGACACTATGGGATTAAACAATTTTGAGATTTCAGCTTCTGGTAATCCGATGGCTTTCGGTCTTTTTCAAGACGATCCCTTTGGATTAGATTCAGGTGTAGTATTGAGTACTGGAAAAGTAGAAGATTTGCCAGGAGTCAATACTTTAGACGGAACGCAGCTTGATTCTGAGGGAATACCCCTCAGAGATCTAAGTACGAATTTCAACGGTACTTGTGTGCCTATTTCAGAAACATTTTCATGCGAGTCTACAACGGTTAATATCTCTTTTGATGTCGACGATAAGATTGAAAAAGTTTTCTTTAACTATATCTTTGGGTCTGAAGAGTTTGTTGAATTTGGAGGCAAAAAGTTTAACGATTCATTCGAGCTATTACTCAACGGTCAAAACCTGGCAAAGCTCAGTGACGGACAAGCTGTCAGTATCAACAATCTTATTCCCAATTCAGAAGATGTGATGTCTTTTCATTCGGACTATATTAATAATCCCGTTGGTTCTCAAACCCAAACAAAACTAGATGGGTATACGCAAACACTGGGATTTGAAGGAATTTTAAACAAAAACGAACGCAATACCCTCACTATTCAAATTACCGATATCGGCGATAATCAGTTTGATTCTGCAGTCTTCATCCAGGGGAGAACACTAGGAACTCGTCCGACTCCAGTTACAGCAGTTCCCGAACCGAACTTGTGGTTGGGATATTTATCATTGGGAGCGATCGCTTACTTATACAAGCAACGGAATTTATAGTTATTTTATGTTGTTTCATACTACGGAATTCTATACGAACAGTCCTCAAGCAATATCGAAATATTAATAAAATAAATCCATCTCGAAAAAGAAGAAACTTCGGAACGGGTAACGGGAGCGGAAATTGATTATTCGGGCACGAGTATTGATTTGATTTTTCATTCCTACAAAATATCTAATCGGTCTAAATCTCCCTCAAATTTCCAGTTGCCGATCGATGGCAAGTTCGCTCGACGTTAACAAAAGTACTTAGTATTATTACAAAATTGTTAAAGTCGAGCGACTCTAACAAACACTTGTCATGTGGGAAAAGTCTCGAAATTCTGGTCGCTTACATCGATGCGTCATTCAATTGTTACGTTATCGCAACAATTTTTGTATGAGAGAATGCACGGGGGTCAAAACAACCGAGCTAAAACGAAACCCAGGTATAGTGCTAGTACCCCGCTCGATAACGCATGTAAGCCAGATTGCGATCGCCTGATTTTGATTCGCTAAAATTCTGATGTTGCCGTAACTGAGAAATCGACAAAAACTTGGTGATACAGATTTGGACGATCGGAATTTGACGCTTATCTAAAATTCAGGCTATATCGTGTCGATATTGCATTAATGAAGCGATCGTCAATAAATTTTGACTTGACCGGATGTATCTGACCGTCCAACGATTTTTAACTCGATCGGGAAGTGTTGTCTATCGCATCAATAAAACAGTTCCCTTGGAGGTAGAGTTATGAAAACGCAAATCGATACCAGCGCTCATCCCATTTGTCCGATATCTGGAGTACAAATGAAGCCTTGGCTTCTCGTTCCAGGAGATTGGTTACGAGCTACAGATAACCCTTTCCAATTGTATTGGTGCGAAGAATCTCAGTACGGATGTTTGTACCCCAGACCGAGTGCTTCGGAGATTGCCCATCTCTACGATTACGAAGGGTACTATACTCATACGACCGCCTCGAGGGAGTTAGACGAAAGGTCATTCCTCGAGCGATTGTGCCTTCATATCGCTTGGCGTTTGGATCGAGGGTCTGACTTGACTGCAGACTGGTTCGCTCGGCATTTCGGCTCCACCTCTCAAGAGGTGTGTGAGGTGGGGTGTGGTAATGGCAAATTGCTCGGACAGCTTCAGGCGGCAGGTCATACTGTCATCGGTGTCGAACCCGATGCCGAAGCACGTCGCTTAGCTATGCAAAACAGAGGTCTTCAAGTATTTCCCGGTACGGCAGAGTCAATGCCAGCACAAGTCCAATCGAAACGTTACGACGTCGTGATTATGGCTCACGTACTCGAACACACCCTAAACCCCCTGCTCGCACTCGAGAATGTGATGGATTTATTAAAACCAAACGGCAAATTAGTACTCGAAACCCCGAATAATGCAGCGGTCGGTTTAGGTTGGTCTGGCGTAACTTGGTTTTGTCTGCGAGTCCCAGAACATTTACATTTTTTTACTCAACCCAGCCTGTCCGCAATTTGCGAACAAGTCGGCCTTCAGGTTAAAGCTAGTGAGTTTAGGGGCTATTGCCGCCAATTTAGTCCTCCTTATATCCATACGGAACGGCAGATTTGGGAGAGCCTAAATTCCCTAGGTTCTTGTCGAGACGATCTTCCTTCGATTAACTCCAGTCAGAAAGCTTGGTTATTGTTGCTGCGGACGATTTTTGCAAGGGAGGAACAGAAGTACGATTGCGTTCGCGTTATTGCCGAACGGCAAGAGAGCGCCAAATACGCCAAATAATATCAAATCTGGTTGAGTGACTATAATTCAGGATGAAGAGCTGGGGAAGCAGGCGTTACTGGGGGAGCAAGAGACTCACTCGTAGAATTTGCGCGCTTACAGTCAATTACCCGGCTCCGGATCTATAGCAACTGCACGCGTCAGTTAGGACAATTAGAACAATTGTGTCATCTTAGGAAAGTCTTTCCCCCGAAGCCTCCGTTGCCTACAGTCACTTGTGTCCTAACCGATATGGCGACTGCTATAACTGAGAATTCGGTACAGTGAGAAAAATCAAAAACAAAAATGGGTCTTTAGATACCGTATCTAGCTCGATGGACGCACTTTAATCTTGAGACTCTTTCAAGGGGATGACCGAAACGTCCACCGCATCTACATCAATAGTTCCCGGCGGGGTCGATCGCTCGAAACCACCATTTTTGACTTGCAGGGCTTCTCCGCAACTCGGGCATTGAAGGGGAGTATTGGCCAATCCCGCTAGTGGGTGCTCGCAGACGGGACAGCGATCTTGGACGAGATTGCGACCGATCCACCACTGTAGCCCCAGAGCCAAAATAAATGGTGTTAATACAAGCAACCCAAGGACGATCAAAAATGACTTAACCAGCCAGCCCAGACCGATCGCGAACAACAAAGAAACGATCGCGATCGGCATTAGCCAGGTACTAAGACTCGCAAGAGCGTATTGAAGAACTTTGGAGCCGTTTGAGTTCACAGCAGCCTCCGCAGGAAATCGGTGGAAATATTTCTATCTTAACTGGGGAGAGACCCTCTATACGAGTGTCGGTCACCCTACTCGACCCATTCTCCAGCAAAGATACTATCGACAGCCCTTTCGAGACGATTAACGTCGGCAACCAGCAGAGGCGACCACAAAACACCATTTTTTCGTCCGGTTTCTAATAGTTTGTGGCTCTCAAAGGTCAACAAATGTAAGGCGCGGACAATTCTTCGATCGAGTTGGTCGGTGTTTTTTACCGATTCGTAGAGAGTTCTAAGAGCCAGCAAAATTGAGGTCATTTGTCCGGGAAGGGGAGACTTTCCTCGATCGAGCAGCATCAGAAACGAATCTGGGTTGCGTTGGGTGACAAGTGCCGTACCTTGGTCGATTAAAAAATTGTAGGCTGTTTTAGAATCCATAGCGGGGAAGATTACTAAATATTCTCAGACTACCAGGGTAGAGTAGAGAAAAACATTTTCCCACTCATTAGGGGAAACCCACAAATACTCAAGTTAGGGTAGAACCTTCAAATCCTTGCAGTTAAGTCGAGCCAAAATAAAAGAGCGAATCGTCAAAGCACAAAATCCCAAATCCGATCTTCAACCGCTTATGTCCTCAAGCCACAGACCATCTTTCCCTGATGTCGATCTCGCGAATTCTCCAGTTAAAGTAGGTATTTTACACTCCTTGAGCGGCACGATGGCTCTGGGTGAAGCGGCTCTCAAAGATGGAACGCAATTGGCGATCGACCAAATCAATTCGGCAGGGGGCGTACTCGGTCGTCCCTTGCAACCGACGATCGAAGATGGGGCGAGCGATATGCAAATCTTTGCTCGCCTTGCCCGGAAACTTTTACAAGAAGAGCAAGTGAGAGTGGTTTTTGGCTGCTCGACAAGTTCTAGCCGCAAAGCAGTACTGCCCCAATTCGAGCGAGCTAATGCCCTACTATTTTACCCCGTCGCCTATGAAGGTTTCGAGCGCTCTAAGAATATTATCTACACTGGAGCCGCTCCCAACCAATACATCGTTCCGGCGATCGAATATCTGCTCGATGGCGGCAAGCGGAAGTTTTTTGCCATCGGAGCGGAAGGAATTTTTGCCCGCAGCATCAATCGCATTATTCAAGCCCAGCTTGCAGCACGAGGGGTCGAGTGGGTTGGTCAGATCTACGTTCCACTCGGTTCGACGGATCTAGAGGCGACGATCGCCCACATTAAAGCCACTCAACCCGATGTGATTTTGAATGCCCTCGCCGGAGCCAGCAATTTTGCCTTTTTTCACCATTTATCGATCGCTTCGCAGAGTGCGGGTTTCGCGTCAGTGATGTCCTTTCGACTCACCGAAGAAGAAATCAGACACATCGGAGCCGAATATCTAGCGGGTCACCTCATCGCCAGTAGCTATTTTCAGACAGTAGATACCCCGCAAAACCGCCAATTTGTTGCTGCTTACCAAGCCAAATACGGATCGGAGCGAGTCGTGGGAGATGCGATCGCGACGGCATATAGCAACGTATACCTGTGGAAAAAAGCGGTTGAGAAAGCTGGAAGCTTTGATGTAGATCGGGTCAGAGCTGCGATGGGTTATCTAGAATGGAGAACGCCGGGGGGCAAAGCCAAGCTCGATCGAGCCACCGGACATACCCGGAAAATCGCCCGTATCGGTCGTGTAAGAGCCGACGGGCAAATTGAAGAAATTTGGCGATCGCAGCGTCCCATCACCCCCGATCCCTTTCTTAAGACCTATCCTTGGGCCGTCGGGATCTCTCCAAAAGGGTTTTTGGGAGAAGTCCGCTGGAGTTTGATGGGGTTGTTTGTTGCCCTGGTCGGCCTTGCCACGATCTCCACGGGGGTGGGATGGAGTGCCTCCCAGCAGCTCGAACGATCGATGAAGCTCTTGGTACGTTCCTTACCCTCTAACCCCACCCCAGGCAGTCTGACCAAGCAAGAAGCCAAAAAAGCCATCGATGCAGCCGATCGTACCCAATCTTGGTTGCTGGTGTTATTAGTCTCGAGCTTATTGATGATGCCGATCGCGTTGGTGGTGGTTTTTCGCATCACTCAGGCATTGAGTTTGCTGCGTCAAAAAGCTCAATTGTTAGCCAGTGGTGATTTTTCGGCCCGATCGCCGATCGTCTCCGGCAATGAAATTGGCGTTCTCTCTGCCGCTCTCAATACGATGGCTCAGCAAGTCAATACCTTGCTTAAAAATCTGGAGGTGCGGGGTCGGGAATTAGAAGCTGCAAAAGAAGTGGCAGAAGCTGCAAACCGAGCCAAAAATCAGTTTTTAGCGAATATGAGTCACGAATTGCGCACACCTCTAAATGCCATCATCGGCTATAGCGACTTGCTTCAAGATGAGGTTGCCGTCTTGGGGGGAGACGAAGTGCGAGATTTGCAAACGATTAATCGAGCCGGTCGGCATCTACTAGCCCTAATTGAAGATATTCTCGACATCTCCAAAATCGAGGCCGGAACCATGGAACTGTCTATCGAAACCTTCGATGTGTCGCAATTGGTGGATGAAGTGGTGACGACCCTCAGACCGACGATCGCCCAAAACCAAAATACCCTCACCGTCAATTGCGCGGCGAATCTGGGAACGATGCAAGCCGACTCCCGCAAGGTCAGGCAAATCTTGTTGAATTTGCTCGACAATGCCACAAAATTCACCAAAGCGGGAACCATTACTTTGAATGTCTGGCGTTCGGAAGCCTCGGAGCCGAAACTCGAGACCAACACCCCTGAATTTTTGGTGTTTTCGGTAACCGATACCGGAATTGGTATGAATCCCCAGCAGCAATCTTATCTTTTTGAAGCCTTTACCCAAGCAGATACATCACTGGCTCGCCAATATGGCGGCATGGGTTTGGGGTTAGCAATTTGTCAAAATTTCTGCCGGATGCTCGGCGGTCGGATTACGGTGGAAAGCGAGATCGATCGAGGGTCGACTTTTACCGCCTATCTTCGCGATGGCTTCAGCAACCCAGAGAAGTAAAGACTATTTCAACGTCAGGATTCAGGTGTAGGATTCTGGGATGAGGTTCGCCATTCAATCGAGAATCCTACTCGTCCCAACCCAAAGAAGACGAAATCGCCTGCTAGAACTGCGGTACGAGAACTTCACAATGGCAAGGCATATATCGGTTTGCACGATCTCGACGTTAAAGCACTTCGCACGGGTATCGTTACCCATTAAAAATTCTATGGATTTGTGAAAGTCCGATGTGAGTCGCGATTTTCCCATTTTCTTTTGTTCCTGAGTCCTCCCCATTCTCCCGACTTCTCACTACTACAAAGTGTTGCAACCCGAACCCAGACCAGAATTGAAGCAATCATTGAGGCTGGTCTAAGATAAAAGATATCCGTACTGCCGTCGTATCGAATGAGTCAAGCGCTCTGCGGCTGCGCGCGGATACTCCGATCGATCTGCCCGGTTTTTTATTTTTTAGAAGCACTTAAAAGAATTTTACGGTGAAAACGACTATGGGATTTTTTGATTCAGATATCGTTCAACAAGAAGCCAAACAGCTATTTGAGGACTATCAAGCTCTGGTGGGACTCGGCAGCAAGTACGGCAAATTCGATCGCGAGGGCAAAAAGCAGTACATCGAGCAAATGGAAGCAATGATGGAGCGCTACCGAATTTTTATGAAGCGCTTCGAGCTATCGGAAGATTTTATGGCTCAGATGACCGTCCAGCAGCTCAATACGCAACTGGGACAATTTGGGATTACCGCACAGCAAATGTTCGACCAGATGCATCAAACCCTGGAACGAATGAAAGGAGAAATCGAGAAATAGAGGACGGGCTGTGACTGAGGTAAAGCTGTGGAGACGCGATCGCAGATGGGTCGCTCCTCCATGTGCTTGTTTCCGGGCAACCTTACGGAGGATCGAACTGACCTGCCGGGGTAAAGCTCTCAACCGGTTCTCCTTCTAGAGCTTTAAGCATAAAATCTCTCCACACCGGAGCCACCACCTGACCCCCCGTCGAACCGTAGCTGAGGGGATAGTAATCGTCATGACCCGCCCAGACCGCAACAGACATCTGCGGCGTATACCCGACAAACCAGACATCTCGTTCCGAGGAGGTCGTTCCCGTTTTTCCAGCAGCCGGACGACCGATATTTGCATTTTTGGCCGTCCCTCGGGTAATCACCCCTTGCAACACGTCATTGAGAGAAGCTGCCGCCCATGGATCGAGGACGAGGCGAGGTTTGGGGGTATTATCGAGCAAGACGTTACCACCACTATCGGTCACTTGAACGATGAAGGTGGTTTCCGAGCGCCAGCCGTCATTGGCAAAGGTGGCAAAGGCCCCCGCCATTTCTAGCGGAGTCAAGTCCACAGCACCCAACGGTAGGGAAATCACCGGATCGATCGGACTCTTGACTCCCAAAATCCGACAGATTTCGATCACTTTATTCAGACCCACAGCCTGACCTAGGGTAACTGCCGGGATATTCAACGACACTTCTAGAGCGTTGCGAATTGAGATCGCCCCGGAGAAACCGCCACCATAGTTTTGAGGAGAGTAGTATCCATCTCCGTCGGGATAGCTGACGGGGGAGTCGCTGACGATCGATTCGGGGGTGTAGTCTCCCGAGGCAAACGCCGCGTAGTAGACGAAAGGCTTAAAAGACGATCCGGGCTGGCGGCGCGCTTGAACGGCACGGTTGAACTGGCTGGCTTTGTAGCTGTATCCACCGGCCATGGCTTTAACGAAATGAGTGCGGGGATCGACAGCGGCGATCGCCAGTTGTCCCTGTTCGTAATCGTAATAGATTCCCTGAGAGTAAAGAACGTCGTGCCAGTAGGCGGCCGTATCTTCGACAGTTTTTTGCAAGGCGGAATCGAAGGTGGTCTGTACCCGCATCCCCCCTTTTACGACCGCATCGCGACCGAACCTGTCGGTCAGTTCCTGAATCACCGGTTCGGTGACGTAAGGCAGCTTGCTGGTGGGAAACGAGGTGACGCGCCCCAAGCCGATGGGTTGTTTGCGGGCGGTTTCCGCTTCTTCCGGGCTAATCCACTGGAGTTCGACCATCCGACTCAACACCAATGCCTGCCGCTCGCGAGCTGTTTGATAATTGACAAAGGGACTATACTCTTCGGGGGCTTGAATTAACCCCGCCATCATCGCGGCTTCTCCGAGGGTTAACTCCGAAGCTGACTTGAAGAAAAAGCTGCGGGCGGCGGTTTCTGCCCCGTAGAGGTTGTGACCCCAGTACACCTGATTGAGATATAGCTCGAACAGCTCGTTTTTCTCTAAAATCTGTTCGATCCGAATAGCCATCACCGCTTCGGCGATTTTGCGACTAAAGGCGCGTTCTGGGGACAAAAACAGGTTTTTGACCAACTGCATCGTCAGGGTAGAAGCCCCTTCTACCGTTTGCCCTTCCTCCCAGTTAGCCAAAAATGCCCGCACGACAGCGCTGGGATTGATGCCGTGGTGGAGATAAAAATGACTATCTTCAATGGCGAGTACTGCCAGCTTTAAGTTATCGGAGATTTGATGCAGGGGGACGACTTCTCGGTTGGCTTCGTCGTGGATGCTAAACAGCAGCTTGCCATCGATATCGTAAATATGGCTGGTTTCGGTCGGCACGTAGCTGCGGAGAATCCTCACATCCGGTAAATTCCGGAAACTAATGGCCAGACCGACCAACCCTCCGGCCACCACGGAACTGGCGAGCATCGTAATGCCGAGAACGGTGCCTGCCGTTACTTTGCTGACGGATTGTACGAACCGGAAAACCCGCACGGGCGTTCCGGGTTTGCCTGGTTGAATCGTGTTGACTGACACAGTGATTTCACTTCCTCAACAGATGAACTTGACCCGAGGGTAGGGTGTGTGGGGACTCTGGTTAGACATACCCGGACGGTTAAACAACAGTACTCGGTACCTGTAATCGGTATCTGTAAGTAGACCGACCGTGGGATCGCTCATTAAGACCCAATAGAGCCTGTTTAGCTGGGGATGCGATCGCGCGGAGTGGATTTTTCGATCTAAATCTTAATGAGATCTACTTTACTTCATACGCATTCGATTCTAAGCGATAATAGCAAGGATTGCCGAGCGCGAATACGATATGAATACCAGCCTGTCTTGGTTATTTCGGGGAACTGAGGAAATTTTTCCCGACAAACCCGAATCTGACGACCCGAGTGAAAATCTCGCTCGACTCTTAACCCAAAGCGATCGCCCCCTGCGGGTGAAACTCGGAATCGATCCCACGGGTTCTGACTTACACGTGGGTCATAGTATCCCGGTTCGCAAGCTGCGGGCATTTCAGGATGCAGGCCACACTGCCGTCTTGATTATTGGTGATTTTACTGCCCGGATTGGCGATCCGACGGGGAAATCGGAGGTGCGCAAGCAGTTAACTTCAGAAGATGTCAAAAATAATGCCCAAACGTACTTAGAACAAGTTCGTCCGATTCTGGATTTCGAGACACCGGGACGGTTGGAAATTCGCTACAACTCCGAATGGTTGTCGAAGCTGGATTTGGCGAAAACCCTAGAGTTGCTTTCGACGATGACGGTCGGACAAATGCTGGCAAAGGAAGGGTTTTCACTGCGTTACGAACAGGGAAACCCGATTTACTTGCACGAGTTTTTCTATCCCCTAATGCAGGGGTACGACTCGGTGGCGGTGGAAGCGGATGTGGAGTTAGGCGGGACGGATCAGAAATTCAATTTGGCGGTGGGACGCGATCTACAGCGCCATTTCGGTCAAAAACCCCAATTTGGCTTACTTTTACCCATTCTCATCGGTACCGACGGGGAACAGAAGATGTCGAAATCTTTGAATAACTACGTAGGGATGAAAGAGGATGCGCTGTCGATGTACTCCAAGTTGGAAAAAACACCAGATACTTTAATAGGGCAGTATTTCGAGCTGTTGACCGATCGAAATCTTGCCTCCCTACCCGAAAATCCCCGAGAACGACAAAAGTTGCTGGCGCTGGATATCGTCACCCAATACCACAGCCAGGAGGCAGCCGTCCAAGCACAGCAAGCAGCAATGACCTTGGTTGGTGGAGGTACGACGGGAACAGAAAAAGCCGTTCCGGAATTTTCCCTAGCGGGGATCGAGTTTCCAGCGAAGTTATTTTATATTTTGGGTGCGAGTGGGTTGTGTAAGAGTAGCGGCGAGGGACGGCGACAAATTCAAGGAGGTGCGGTACGTTTAGATGGCGATCGCATTTCGGATGTGAATGTGGCATTTGACTCGCCGTCGGCATTGGTGGGCAAGGTATTGCAGGTGGGAAAAAAGCGATTTACGCGCCTGGTTTCCTAGTTTTCTCGAACGTTTTTATCGGTGAGAATTTCTCCACTCTTGCAATTTTCGATCGACCCATTCTGTTTGGCCGGGACGAATGAGAATTTGTCCGGAACGACCGAAGAGTTCGACGGGTTTTTCAATATTAATTAAACTAACGATTAAATCGATCGCTCCAGAACCGGAAAATCGTCTTTCTCCCGACTGACGTGCCGATATTCGTTCGAGATACATCCTCCCTTCGATGTCTTTAACCGATTGGGTGGTATTCATCAGTTCTTGGCATCGATCGAAATCTCTTAAATTTTCGTTTAGCCAAGCTAAATAATATTGCGAGAAAGTTTGATTTGAGTTTGCCAACCAGCGATCGGCATCCGAAAATGTCATCACCGTACCGGACTCTTTGCCATTAACGATTAAAATATCTCGATGTCCGCAACCGCATTCAAATAGGGGAATAAATCCGGTAACAGACACATCCCAAAGTTCGATGTCGGATAACGATTCAATATCGTCGCGATCGAGTAAATTGGGATAACATGCGTACAACTCTTTCCTCGATCGCTTCTTTAAAAGACCAAGGAGATCGGCTATCTTGAAGAGTTCCCGTGTAGAAATAGACATGAAAACTCAATTTTCGCTCTAGATTAGACTTTGAACCTCTTTTCTAGAAATGTCCGATGGCATATTCAGCCCGCAGCTCTCGAACGAGAGAGCCCAAAAATTTAGGGTAGTGCCGTAGACACTACCCTATCAAACCCGAGTTAGGTTTTTCATGAGTTATCGAGTTTCGATCGCGATTTCACAAAACGAGAAAACTGTATTTCTCCTGAAGTCGAGCAACCTAGAGGACGAGAACAATTTGTTGCCCAACGGTTACCACTCAAAACTTGCGTCCAACTATTCCTCACAGCCAACAGTCGAAATCGATCCGTCGGGCATGGTTGCACCGCAAAGATTTAAGCTGTCCATATCGAAATCGTTGAGGGTCGCTCGGCGTAAGTTCGCTCCGCTTAAATTCGTTTTACCCAAGTTCGTCCATTCTAAATTTACGCTACTTAGATTGGCGCCACTTAAATTCGCACCTTCCAAGTTCGCCCATTCGAGAATCACACCTTTTAAGTTCGCTCTCCGTAAATCCGTTGAATCTAGGTGAGCGTCGGTTAAGTTGGCTCCCGATAAATCTACATCCTGGAGATTCGCTTCGTATAAGTCCGACCCACCCAAATTTGCGCCGCGTAAATCGACTCCACTGAGGTCGGCTTCAGAAAGATCGCATCCAATACAAAATCTGGTCTCAATCACTTGGCGAACGTGTTCGGGATTTGCGGCATCACTTGGAACAGCCCACCCGGTCGGGATTAGCAACATAGCGATCGCGAGAATATTGCGTTTCATTTTTCCTCCGATGTCCTTAACGATTGCCTCTACTCATCCCGCTTCATTTCTATGAGGGCTGCTATAACTCCCTACTTCATTATTGCTTTTTGGCACAAGGACTGTCTTCAGATATTATGCTGAATTTTGATACGATTCGTTTTAAAGAAAGAGTAAATTTATGCGTAAGTCTCGTAAAAAATACGTAAACTTCTTTGACTGTGAAAAAATTGATGACTTCCGAACGTCAAAAGCTCGATCGCAAAAAATCGCTCAACTGCAAGAATGATAAGGTTTACAGCCCGAACGATGTTAGGAAAAAAAGGCGATCGACCAGATTGCGTATCCTTACGTATTAGTACCTTCTTTCAAGAAAAAGATCGGAAAACTCGTAAAAGCGTAGAAAGATCTATCAAAGCTGTTTAAAACTAAGGGGTTCGCAAAACTGTTCGATCCCTTGTTCGATCGCATAGATCGCAACCGGTGTGGCTAAAATCGCCGGACAAATTTTCTGAGCAACTAAGTGGTTCACCACAGGTGCTAACTCACCTCGCACCAAACTTTCCTGAAATTCTTCCTGACAAATTGCCACGCGACAACGTTTTGCCAAACCATCTAGCCAATCACCACGATCGGGTTGTTGTCCAACTTGAATTCCAAGGGAAATTGCCGCATCTTCTAGATCTCCCTCGCAGTCTTCGATGGTATCGAGAGCTGCGAGGGCTCCCGGACATTCTGCTAATTCAGACCGATAACGAGCAATTTCTTGGCTAGTCAGAATGGTCATTATTTGAACTTTAGATACGCTAATTGTGTAACACAAGAGTAAAATTCGGTGGCTGAAGTTGCGATGGTAACCGTTAAAATCTTCTTCTAAAACCTTGACAATAACTTAGCGCGGTGAAGTGAGTCATAACTCGCTCGCATTGAGCCTCAACGAACGATCGACTTCAGCTCGTTTTTCAACTCGGATTCTAACCAAAACAAAAGAAAGATTTACAATTCGTTTATCTTTCCATTGTCTGTTATTTTTTTCGATCTTGTAGCTTTTGGTAAACCGATCGCACATCGACTTGATGATAGGCAAGCGCCACCAAGGTATGATACATCAAGTCGGCAACTTCAGAGGCGATCGCATCGGAATCGTCATCTTTACACGCCATCACGACTTCGGCAGCTTCTTCGCCGATTTTTTTCAAAATTTTGTTGTCACCACCTTCGATTAACTTGCAGGTATACGACTCAGATTGGGGGTTATCCCGACGATCGCAAATTGTTGCAAATAACTCCGACAGAGTATCTGCTGGAGGTGCGAAAATCTTCCCCTCCACTTGGTGAAAACAACTGCGTTCTCCCGTATGGCAGGCAATATCGCCGATTTGTTCTACCCCCACCAGTAAGGCATCGCTATCGCAATCGTATCGCAGCGAGCGCACCTTTTGGAGGTGTCCCGAGGTCTCCCCTTTATGCCATAATTCCTGACGAGAACGACTCCAAAACCAAGTTTCTCCCGTATCGAGCGTTTTTTGCAGCGACTCTCGATTCATCCACGCCATCATCAGCACCGTACCATCGAGATAATCTTGCACGATTGCCGGTACTAATCCCCGATCGTCATAGCAGATTTTCTCCACTGGGATCGAGTGGTTCAAAGTTGGAACTCGGGCTTTTGACATCGTTGGTTCGTCTACTTTGAGTCTTCGTTTTCAGTTTCAGTTTATATACTGACCGCTCTCTTGGGAAGTTTACATTAATTAAGGATTCATCTGGGTGGAGGAGTCCCCCATTTCGACTAATATAGTATCTCTCGAACCCGAACTTGTAAAACCCCTATTGACAGACAACTTAAGGAGAATATTTTGGTTTACGCGGCTTTAAAAACCACTCAATCGGAAAAAATTTTTTCGGAGGCTCAAAAGTTGATGCCGGGGGGCGTTAGTTCTCCCGTAAGAGCCTTCAAATCCGTCGGCGGACAACCGATCGTATTCGATCGCGTCAAAGGAGCCTATATTTGGGATGTCGATGATAATCAGTATATCGACTACGTGGGCACTTGGGGACCGGCCATTTGCGGTCACGCCCACCCCGAGGTTCTCGGTGCCCTCCACGACGTTCTCGAAAAAGGAACCAGCTTCGGCGCGCCGTGCTATCTAGAAAACGTTCTGGCGCAGATGGTCGTCGATGCCGTTCCCAGCATTGAAATGGTGCGCTTTGTCAATTCGGGCACCGAAGCCTGTATGGCTGTCTTGCGGTTGATGCGAGCCTTTACCGGACGGGATAAGGTCATCAAGTTTGAAGGCTGCTATCACGGCCACGCCGATATGTTCCTCGTCAAGGCGGGTTCTGGTGTCGCCACCCTCGGACTGCCCGACTCCCCCGGCGTTCCCAAATCCACCACCCGCGACACCCTCACCGCACCCTACAACGACTTAGAAGCGGTTAAAGCCCTCTTTGCCGAACATCCCGACCAAATTTCCGGGGTTATTCTCGAACCGGTGGTAGGCAATTCTGGATTTATCGTTCCCGATGCGGGTTTCCTTGAAGGCTTGCGGGAACTCACCCAAGAACATGGCGCGCTACTGGTGTTCGATGAAGTGATGACCGGTTTCCGGATTTCCTACGGCGGTGCTCAAGCCAAATTTGGCGTGACCCCAGATTTAACCACGTTAGGCAAAGTCATCGGTGGAGGTTTACCTGTCGGCGCTTACGGCGGTCGTCAAGATATTATGACCATGGTCGCGCCAGCGGGCCCGATGTATCAAGCGGGAACCCTCTCGGGAAATCCCCTGGCCATGACGGCGGGAATCAAGACATTAGAATTATTGCAAAAACCGGGAGCTTACGACCAGCTCGATAAGATGACGGCAAAACTTTCCCAAGGACTGCTGTCGGTAGCCCGCGAGACGGGTCACGAAGTGTGTGGCGGTCAACTCAGCGCCATGTTCGGGATGTTCTTTACCGCTGGTCCCGTTCACAACTACGACGATGCGAAAAAGGCGGACTTAGATAAATTCGGCAAGTTCCATCGGGGCATGCTCGAACGTGGGATTTATCTTGCTCCCTCTCAGTTTGAAGCCGGGTTTACATCTTTGGCCCATACCGAGGAAGATATCGATCGCACCGTTGCAACGGCACGAGAAGTTTTGTCGAGCTTGTAAGATCGTCGCTGTTATCGATATCTATTCGAGTGCAAGAGGGTGGGTGTTGGGTCGGCTGCCCACCTTTTTTTGTGCCTTGGGTTTGCAGGGCTGACTACTGGTATAACGTTAGAATCACCGTTGACAGAGGTTAGTGTCGTTCGCGCCCTCGCGCCTCTACGTTCTATATCGGTTCGATCGAACGCAGCATTGTGTTGACAAGCCCGCTTGTGCGACTGAGTGAATTAAATCCGTCGATATCCTACTCCAAGATGCATAAATCTGGTGAAAATACTTAAATTTTGTTCAAATTGTTCGCAGTATTTATGAAGAAATCACCACGAACCCTTGTCATTTCATTGCTGAATTGACTATAATCCCATACATTGCCCCATATCTTTACAGTATCTTTTAAAAAAAGTGGTGGTACTCTTCAAAGTCTAATGATAGACTCAGCTTAGCTGTGGTCAAAAGTTAAGAATCCAGAGGTTATCAATTCTTAGTGAATGTTTTGGCTGCTCGGGTTACACTTGCTACTTCTCAATTACTCGAGGGGAGTCAAAGCAAAGGGCAAAATCTAATGGCCGATCGCTCCAACTCCGCAGTGTCCTTTCAAATTTGAATATTCTGAGCCGTGTCAAGTAGAGCAATCTCCATGAAAACCAAACACCTATTACAACTGACCTCCGCCGCCGCCGCCCTCACTGCCGCTGTCGGTATGGCAGGCGCAGCCCAAGCTGCAAGTCTCTTTCAAGACTTTACGATAGACGAGCAGCAAACCAACTTTTCCGATTCTTTCGATATTGAAAAGTTTGATACCTCTCTAGGAAATTTGCTGGAAGTGAATATCACCTTAGAGGGAACGGTAGGGGGAACGGTAGTTGCAGAGAATACAAGTGACAGCTCGCCAGCGAACCTTGACATCGAACTCACTGGAACCTTTGACTTAATGGCGGGAGGCTTGAATGCAGCCGAGTTAATATCGCTTGCCAGTGACAGTGTATTTCTCGACGTGGGTGATGGCAATTTTGATGGCAATTTTGACGATCCTAACGACCTTTCTACGATAACTCTTCCCGGTCTTTCAGGAACTGATTCAGTAACGAACAGTTTCGCCAGTGGGGCTTTTTTCGATCAGTTCCTGGGGAGTGCAGGCGACACACTGTTGGGAGAGTTTGATGCCAAAGGTGACTTCGATGGTTCGGACGATAATGGTAATACGATCTCGGGCGCTCGGCAAACCGTCGCTTCAGGATTGGTTACTGTTGAGTATGTCTTCGAGCCAACCGCTACACCAGTTCCAGAACCCGGAACTGCGATTGGTGTTGGGTTAGCAGCAGCCGCCGGCTGGTTTATGAAGAAGAAAAAGGGTGAAAATGCCTAGGATTTGAAATCTCATAAAGCACCCATAACTTGAATGATAGAGGGACGGCTGAGTAAGCTGTCCCTCTATTGTTATGAGTGTTATAAGAAATTTTAGCCCGAACTTTAACAACAATATTGTTGCTAAAGTTCGGGCTAAATGTAAGAATTATCCTTAAGTTTGTTTGATTGATTACACTTAGATCGCCAGAGGATAAGCATTTGAGTACCATCGGAAGTGCCCCAGAGACCACCGCCACCCTCCCAAAATTTTGTCAGGGAATCCAATTTTTTAGTCAAACTCTACCCGAATTCGATCGATTCGGAAAAGAAGCCGCTATTCCCGAAGGAAAAACCACGATCGCCTCTCTTACCGATAAATCCGCCATTTACCAAACCCTTCTCGCCGCCGATGCCCTACGCTACCTGACGCTACAAATTACTTCTAGCAAAGCCTCCGGACACCCCGGTGGATTTGCCAGTATCGCCGACTGCATCGCCGCGTTAATGATGTTGGGGTATAAAAATATTATTACCGAAGTGGGACATCACGCCCCCGGATTTTATAGCAATGTGTTTCTCGATCGCTCCCTCGAAGAGATGGGAGTGGAAACGGTGCAGCAAATGCGCGATCGTTTCCGGGAAACCCACGGACTCCTCGGACACCTCTCCGGACAGATTCCCGGACTCCTCAATCCCGCAGGTCCCTTGGGACAAGGGCAACATTTCGCCATGGCCGGGGCTAAGTTACACCCCGACAAACTCTTCCCCGTCACCATCGGCGATGGCGGTCTCGGGGAACCCTACATTATGAGTAGTTTCGGGCATTTCAATACTGCCTATCCCCAAGTCACCAACTTCCTGCCCATTCTGGTGTGGAACGGCTTCTCTCAGGAACACCACAGCATGGTTTCCACCAAAACCAACGAAGAAATTGTCGCCTACTGGAAAGGCAACGGGTTCGCCGAAGTCGTCCTCCTCGATGCCAAAGACTACGACGATGCCAACCAACCCGGAGATTACGTCGATAGCACCCGATTCTCCTTTGAAGGGCGCATGGCATTTACCCAAGCAGTACTCGAAGCCACGGACAAAGCCGCTAAATCGGCTCTGGGTGGCACGCTGACGGTACTGGTCGTCAAACAGCTTAAAGGGGCGGGGGTACACAAACGCGGCGCGCAATCCCACAACCTCTACGCTGGGGATACCTCGGAAAAAGACTACATCCGCAAAGCCCTCGAAGAACGGTCGCTAACCCCAGAGGCCTGGCAACTGGTGCGCGATAACTTCGCTCGCGCCGGAGGAGGGCCGGCCGCCAAAACTGCCGTCACCGAATTCGAGTATTCCATTCCGGAACTGGGAACCTTGCCTCTGGAAGAATTCCCCGTTGGCGAAGATAAAACCGTTGCCACGACTGCGATGGGAGCGATCGCCGCTTACGTGGGCAAACAAGATCCCAACTTCGTTGTCACTAACGCCGATGGTAATGCTGCCTCTGGGGTTAACAATATCAACGTGGCGCTGAAAATCATTCATCCCACCACCGACGAAACCTACTACCAGCAACCTCAAGGACAGGTTTACGAACCCCTCAGCGAAGATGCTTGCGCGGGGCTTGCGGCTGCCCAAGCGCTATTCGGGGGGCGATCGCTGTGGTGTTCCTACGAATCTTTTGCCATCAACGGGTTGCCCATCTGGCAGACAGTAACCCAAGCCATGGCCGAGTTGCGCCGTTCCACGCCTTCCACCGTGACGCTATTCACCGCCGGGGCGCTAGAACAAGGACGCAACGGCTGGACGCACCAACGCCCGGAAATCGAAAACTACTTTGCTGCCATGATGCGCAACGGTAACGTGTTTCCCCTGTTCCCCTGCGATGCCAACAGCATTCAAGCCTGTTACGAGTGGGCGCTGGGGACGCAGAATAAGGGCGTGACGATTACCGCCAGTAAGTCGCCGCTACCGGTGCGAACGACCTTCGCACAAACCCGGCAGGCATTAGCCGATGGGGCGGTGGTGTTGCAAGAAATTCCCGGTGACAAGACAGTGGTGTTTGCAGTGGTGGGTGATATGACGCTGATTCCTGCCTACGAAGCTGCCGGTCAATTACACGAACGAGGCATCGGTTCGCGCATTGTTTCTACGATCAATCCTCGTCGCCTGTATCGTTCCTCTGATACCGCCTGGGATACTTGCAGTCAAGCCGATGGTGGATTCTTGAGCGATGCCGGATTCGAGGCGATGTTCGGTGGTGACGCGCTCATTGGGGTTACCGGGGGTGCGAGTGCAATGCTCGAACCGGTGATGTTGCGCAGTACCGTCAAGCGGGATACCTTTGCTTGGAAGCGAGGAGATACAGCGGCGAGTGCGGCGCTGGTGATGAAAATGAATGGAATTACAGCGGAGAATTTGACGGCGAGAGCGATGGAATTGTTGAGCTAGAATAACGAAAAACTAAAGCTGTAGCTGCACTCGAGCGTTAGTCTCGTATTTTAGTGCAGCTACAAGCTATTTCCACAAGTCAATTCAACCATGTCTACATCGACCAATAAATTGTGAGTTTTTAATGGAAGAAATATTTAAAAATAAAATTGACGAGTTTCCTGAGACATTACCGCTTTGGGAAAATTTCTATGAGAAGAAAAAAGAAAGTTGGGGTGAAGGGTTTAATTGATATAAAAAACTTCAAAATACTATTTGATAAATTCAAAAAATAATTATCATTCCATCTGAGGTTATATCGTGTTAGCATCCATTCACAACCCAGCCTCCTCAACCCCAGAGCAACGATTCACGCTACCGGGTTTTCATACGTGGCAGCAATTCAAAGCTATTCAAGCCTCGATCGAAGATGTACCAGGAGTCCGAATTAGCTATTTAGATGGGTGCGTTGAATTTATGACTGTTGGCGAAGAACATGAAATTCTTAAAACTATTATTGGTGCGTTAATTGAACTATTCTTTTTACACAATCAGATCGAGTTCGTTCCCGTTGGCAGTGCCACCCGAGAAGCCGAAGAAAGAGGTGCATCTTTTGAACCGGACGAGTCTTATTACATCGGCGAGAAGAAAAAGCATCCGGACTTAGCCGTGGAGGTTATCATCACCAGTGGTGGCATCGAAAAACTGGAAAAATATAAACGATTTGGGGTACGTGAAGTTTGGTTTTGGCAAACCAATGAACTTTCGATCTATAATTTTCGGGACGTAAACTATGAAAAAGTTGCCAATAGCGAATTACTTCCCGATTTCGATCGCGATCTGTTCGTTCGCTGCATCAAAAAAAACTCGAAGCTAGAGGCAATGACTGATTTTATGAAGGGGTTGAGTGAGGATTAGATACCATCTCCCTCACTCCTTTATCAACTGCAATCGCTTTTAGAGTGCCTCGTCAGAACTCTCTAGATTACAGCATTCGACGATCGGCTCCCCAGCAATGGTTGCTAATCCTACATCTTCCGATTGAAGTAAGTCTTCCCACTGTTTTTGAAGCTCGATATTATTGGGTTGAGACTCTAACAGTTCGGCAAGAATGGCGATCGTTTCGTGCCAAACTCCTTTCGTACCATATGCAGCGGCTTGTTCTAGGGGAGTGGCGTTTTCTAAATCCCCAATCAGTTCCGAATCCGCTTCAACCCGTTCGATGGTACCCGCAGCAAAGGGAAAGCGAACGTCAATTTCACTCGACTCATCTAAGGCCAAACTAACGTACCACGAATAATTCTGACCGACTTCTAGAGAAGGGCTATCTTCGGGTAGTTCTACCTTAACGATTCCCGGCGCGTTCGGGATCGAAAACCGAGTTTCGTAAACGATTTCCTGGTCACCATCCTCTTCAAATAAACTAAACTCGGCATAATTACAATCCGAATCGGGAACGTAGACAAAAAATGCCGGATGAGAATCGACGGTTAATCCCAAACCCGTTTGGGGAAGCAGGAGAGTCAGTCCGATGGTCGAGCGATTGTTGCAGACCTGGGAACTGCGGGTTCCTCCACCCACTGAATTACTGGGTGCGCTGCGACCGGGAGGGGACTCGAAGACGACTTGGTATGCCAAATCATCAAGATGACGTTCCCCACTCTGTAGTTCTAAATGCTCTGATGGAAGACGATCGACACCACCAGCCCAGACAGGGTCACCCATCGTTCCCCCTAATGCTAGAACTGCCAAACTTATTGGCAAGTGCAAGCAAATTTTTTCGATCGACATAACAATATTTTCTCCTTCGTGGATCGTCAAGATTCTTGAATTTAGGATTTGGATGGTTTTGGCGAGGGCTTTGAGAATGCGTCTATTGCGAACTCAACTTCTACTCTAAGTATTCCTTCGCGCGCGCACCCAATGGCTCTGTTCTGGGTTTATCCATAACAGCTCGGTCATCCAACTCGATCGATAGCAAGTGCGGTGTAAGATCGAAATTGCGAAAAGAAAAAGTTTATTCCTCTACATCAATTCTATCATTTTTCATTTTAACTGAAGTACCCGAACGGGGTACTGTCAATTTTAAAACTATTCCACAAGTATCCATATTCTTATTGCCGATAACGAACAAAATCACAAGAATGAAGTGCTTTTTAATATACTATTTTTGTGGATGAAAACAGATGAGATATTTCACTAACTAGATCGGTGTAGGGTTCGATGTTTATCTAAATAAATGAAGTTTTATCATTTATTCAATATTACAAGCAAATTAATGTGAAAGTCACGAATATCGAAACGCCACGACCCGATATTCGTTCTTCATGTTTCAAGATCGCCCAAAAGTAGTCAGCACGAGTGCAATACTCTATGGGTGCCACCAAAGGGCTAGGAGTCGCGCGCGTTTAACCATTGAAGCCTTTGTCCGAACCACCGATCCCAGACGCGAGTCATTTCGTTCTCGCACACCCTGGATTGACCCAGGAGAACGAGATCGGGCGAAGGTCGAATTTGAGAATTTACGCCCCCAAGTGTCAGCAAAAGGAGGCGATCGTGAGACACTATCCACAAGGGAATTGCCAAATTCCTCGCGACCCCTCTAGATTGTGTGTTCATGCCACTAAAAACCCCCCTGCGTCGAACCAAAATTGTCGCCACGATCGGCCCGGCAACGAGTAGCCCAGAGGTCTTGAGGGCGCTAATTGGCGCTGGAGCAACCACCCTCAGACTGAACTTCTCCCACGGCACTCATGACGACCACCAGCGCAGCATTCGTCTGATTCGCCAAATCTCCTTCGAGCTGAACCAACCCGTCGGTATTCTCCAAGACCTTCAGGGTCCGAAAATTCGCCTGGGGCGGTTTGAAAATGGCTCGATCGATCTCAAAGAAGGCGATCCGTTTACCCTCACCAGTCAACTTATCGTTGGCACTCAAACGATATCTTCTATTACATACGAACCACTCGCCCGAGAAGTTCCCGAAGGGGCGATGATTCTCCTCGACGACGGTCGGGTGGAAATGCAGGTGGAGAAAATCGACCGCGCCGCTGGAGAACTCCACTGTCGGACGGTTGTCGGGGGTAAACTTTCCAATAATAAAGGAGTGAATTTCCCTAAAGTTTATCTGTCGGTGAAAGCCATGACCGACAAAGATCGCAAAGATTTGATGTTCGGACTCGATCGCGGCATCGATTGGGTGGCGCTGAGCTTCGTGCGCAACCCGCAAGATGTTCTCGAAATTAAAGAACTGATTTCGAGCGCTGGGAAAAACGTGCCGGTGATTGCCAAGATCGAAAAACACGAAGCCATCGAGCAAATGGAGGAAATTCTCTCTCTGTGCGATGGGGTGATGGTGGCACGGGGGGATTTGGGGGTCGAACTTCCAGCAGAAGACGTTCCCATCTTACAAAAACGGCTGATTCGGACGGCGAATCGACTGGGAATTCCGGTGATTACTGCCACCCAAATGCTCGATAGTATGGTATCTTCAGCCCGACCCACGCGAGCGGAAATTTCCGATGTCGC
>NZ_JADEXN010000176.1 GCF_015207075.1 Zarconia navalis LEGE 11467 | reverse complement strand
CCTGTGGGGCGATCGTGCGCGGGGCGATTTCCCATTGGGGCAGCCGTGCGGCGTTGGATATCGATGGGTTGGGGGAGAAGGTTGCCAGACAGTTGACCGAGGCGGGATTGGTGCAGTCGGTCGCTGATTTGTACGATTTGAGCATCGAACAAATTGCCGCCTTAGACCGCATGGGACAAAGGTCTGCCGAAAAACTCATTGGAGCGATCGCCGCGTCCAAAACGCAATCCTGGGCGCGGGTGCTGTACGGTTTGGGCATTCGCCATGTCGGCAGTACCAATGCCGCCGCGATCGCTGCTCGGTTTCCCAAGATAGAAAAGCTCTCTGGTGCGTCGGAGTCGGATATCGAATCCATTTACGGCATCGGATCGGAAATTGCCAAATCCATCGTTGCTTGGTTCCAAGTACCGGAAAATCAAACCCTCATCGCTCGGTTGCGATCGAGCGGTTTGCAACTCGAGTCTTCTGTCGCGTCTCCTTCCACCCCATTACCGCTAGCCGGTCAAACCTTTGTCATTACCGGAACCCTGCCGAGTTTAAAACGAGAGGACGCTAAAGCTAGAATTGAGGCCGCCGGAGGTAAAGTCACGAGTTCGGTAAGTTCTAGAACCAACTACTTAGTCGCTGGAGATTCCGCCGGCTCGAAGTTAGAAAAAGCCAAAACCTTGGGAATTCCTCAACTTTCAGAGGTAGAGTTACTAAAATTACTCGAAGGCTAACCGATCGCGCTAGCTCCCTCAACGTAATCTTAATCTGACTCAATTAACTTAATGGGTGTTTTCAGACAAATTCGCGCTTGTTCTATCGGCGTACTTTTAATTTCTTTCATAGAATTCAGCGTGGCTTATTTCGGGCTAGTTAAAACCCAAAAAAATGTCAAAATTGTAAATCATATTGGTGTGGTTCGGGGAAAAAGTCAAAGGCTGAGCAAGCTGGAATTAATGAATATTTCCCACGATGATATGATTCAAGAATTGGATTTAATTTTAGATGCAATTACCTCGGGAGGAAATTCAGACTTAGATATTGCCACATCTCCTAACGCCGATTACTGGGAACCGTTACAAAAACTAAATCGAGATTGGCAAGAACTCAAGCAGCTTATTGAAGAATATCGAGCCGATCGCAGCAATCGAGAGCCACTTTTACAAGCGAGCGAACGATTTTGGGATACTTGCAATCAGACCGCATTCGCCGCTCAAGAGTTTTCTCAACAACAAGTTCGCCGTATCATTCGCTTGGGTCTTGTCGTGCTTTTGGTCAATATGGCTGTGCTGTTGGTTTTCTATCGAATGAACGATCGGGTCGCGAAGGTGATGCACAAAACGCTCAACAGTATTGCTGATTATCTATCCCAAATCCAGGTCACCGTCGAAAAACAGAAACGAGGTATTGGAGCGCAAGCGCGATCGGTCGATCGAACCACAGCCGCCATCGAACAACTCAGAGCTTCTTCCCATCAAGCCTCGGATTATTCCGAGCAGTCAGCCGATCGATCGACTCAAGTGTTAGCTTTTGCCGATGGGGGAACTCAAGCGGTGGCGCAAACTCAAACTTGTGTGGTGGCGCTCAAAGAGCAAGTGAGTCGCATGGCCGAAAATATCGAGCAACTGAGCCAGCAAACCGATCGCATCGGACGAGTTTCGACATTAGTTCAAGACATCGCCAATCAAACCAACGTACTGGCTTTAAATGCCAATATCGAGGCATCGCGAGCGGGAGAAACCGGTCGAGAATTTGGGGTGGTGGCGCGAGAGATTCGCAAACTGTCTACCCAAAGCCAACAATCGGCTGGGACGATTAATACGATCGTCACAGATATTCAAAGTGCCATTCAAGCAACTGCGAGCCTGATTCGATCGGGTACGAAAACAGCACTGGATGGGGAGAAGAGCGTTCGCAAAACCGCCACCACCTTCGATCGGGTTCAAGATGCCGTGGATGAAATCACGCTGTCTGCTCGAGAAATGGCGGGCAATGCCGGGCAACAACTCGAAGCGATCGAACAAATTGTTTTGGTGATGAACGAACTGAATCAGGAGGCTGCGGATACGGTGGAGGGGATTCGCTACGCACAAGCAGAAACTCAAAAGGTGACGGAGATGTTGCAAGACTTGAGGGCTTCGATCGACTAGGCTGTGTTGACATTAGGTTTTCAACCCCACGTGAGGATTATAGCGCTTCGTCATCAGTTTATTTACACCATAGATGAAACCGGCTTTTTCCATTCCCCATTCCCTGGTCACTGAGCCTGTCGAAGTGCCCTTTCCCTGGTCACTGAGCCTGTCGAAGTGCCCTTTCCGAATCCGCAAAACTTGTAACGAAAAGGGCGCGAACTGCAATAATTTCATGCCTCAAAAATACCATTCCTCTACTCTCCAACCGGCAGAATGTGGGCTAACGAGCGAGCGGCTTCGAGTTGACTCAAAGTCAGGCAGCTTTTAAGACTGACTCGGAAAGAGACGAGCTATTTTTATCCCAAGATTCCAGCCAGTTTTCGATGGTTCGATTGACTTCTCTCGATCGTTCGTAATGCAGGTAATGACCTGCATTTGCTAAGAGAATTCGGGTGATATTCGGGCAAGCTCGGAAAATGCGATCGTCGATGTTTGGGGGGAATACGCTATCCTGTTCGCCTTCAAGCCACAAAATCGGCATCTCGATTTTGGGTAAAAGTTCTTCTAATTTCGGCATGAAGTTCGGACGCGTCATTGCTAAAAAGATGCTCGACCAAGCTTTTTCAAACTCAGGTGTTTGCGTGGGTTTGGTAATACTTAAAGCTAGTTCTTCGGTAAAGGGTGCCCAGTTGACGCATAAATATTTGGCCCATTGGCGAACAACAGAAGGTTGTCGCAAAAGAACTGCTAGAGTTTGTTGCACTAAGGGCAAAAGAAGCTGCTCTTCCATCGTTGAAGTGACCGATTGCATCCATTGCGGACGCGCCCAGTTGAGTAATGCCAGATCGGGCAAACCCACCAAAGCGATGCCCCGAACCATGGATGGATGAGTTTGGGCGGCTACCAGAGAGAGTGCAGAACCCATGGAGTTACCCACCAAGACAACGGGTCGATCGATAAATCGTTGCCAAAAGTCGTAAACTTGCTCGATCCACAGGGTCATGGTGTAGTTTTCTGGGGGCTTCTCGGATTCTCCAAAGCCGAGTAAATCCAGTGCGTAAGCCTGACGATTCTTACCTAGAGCGGTGATGTTGTACTGCCAATGCTCGATCGAACCGCCGAAACCATGCAGAAATAGCAAGGGAGTTTGAGGCTCTTCAGAGGACGCTTCGACAACTGCATAACAAGTGTTCCAGCCTCTCCAGTTCCAAGATCTTCGATTTGCTAGTTTTTGTTGCAAGTTTGGTGAGTATATCACTGCTAAAAAAAGTTTCTCAACGCTTACTTAAGTAAACATACTTATCACGTTATAAAGAAAATATTAAGACTTTAATGCAGTTAAAAAGTTATTAAAAATTAATTAGATCATTTTATCTCGTTCGTTAAGCATGATGCTAAAAAAAAACTTAATGTTTTTATAGCCATCGAGCGAGCTTGCGATGGAACTCAGATCGAACCAAGATGCATTCTCTATGCATGCTCGATTCACACTCCATACACGCTCGCTGGGGTTAAAGAATAGATATAGTGTTTGAGACAGAGATTAAAACCTATGTATAGTGTTGAGCTATAGGTTGGGGGGCGATCGTCTGCAGAGGGAGTTGCCGATGACCCACAGTCGGGTCTGTGCTACTTTGAACCCACTTACGCAGAAAGACTTACGTAGAAGTACGAGACCGGTAGCCGATCTTTCTACACAAACTTCATCTATTGAGACCCATGAATTATCTTCTGAGTCTGCTTAATCTGTGCCGACCCGTTAATCTCCTGTTAGGATGCTTTACGGTTCTCATGTCGGCTTACATGATGGACGAATTTCCCCATGTCGAGACTTTGATTGAAGCAATCGTCGTGGTAGTCAGCTTTGTCGGTGCATCTAACGCATTCAACGACTACGTAGACTTCGATATCGATACGATTAATCGCCCCAATCGTCCTCTTCCTAAGCTACAGCTTACCAAAAAATCGGCACTTCACATTTCGATCGCACTTTTTATTTTAGGAAGTGTGGCTTCGATCGCGCTCGAGCCTGCTGCCACGACGATCGCGATGGGTGCAGTCCTACCAGTGGCGATCGTCTACAGCACCTCCCTCAAAGGACTGCCATTGGTCGGGAATGCAGCAGTGGCGTTTACCGTGGGGATGACATTTATTTTCAGCGGTGCGGCGTTTGGTGATGCCATGGCGTTGCTAACTCCGGCAATTATCACCTTCGGATTTTCGTTTATTCGCGAGCTGATTAAGGATATAGAAGATATCGAGGGCGATCGCCGAGCGGATTTGAAAACGTTTCCCATCTTGTTTGGCGATCGAGTAGCGGCAAAACTCTCTTCGGCTTTGATTATCGCGCTGCTGGTCGCTTCGGTGGTTCCCTATTGCCGGGGAGACTACGGAATGCCTTATATGATGCTGTTCACCTTGGGAGTAAGCTGGCCGCTTTGTATTTCGATCGGTTTGCTCATTGGCACTCCTGCAACTCAAACCTACAGTAATATTGCCAATTTGATGAAGGTTTGTATGTTTGTCGGCTTAGTGGCGATCGGCATGGGTGAAAGCATTTTAGCTTAGTTATTTCTCGATTTTAATTTTCCCCTAATAGATTTTAGTTCTTGACTAAACTCGATCGACTCAATTTTTTTGCATATTTTAATTACGACTTAAGTATTAGTGATAAACAATACTTTTTTCGACATAAGTCTTTTTTAAGTTAAGTCACCTTAGAATTTGTAATGGAATTCACAGACTACTCACAAACTCAATACATTTGGAGCTTAATTCTTGGAGGATTATGCGATACTTTATGGGCTATTGCCTATATTCTGATTATCAGGCGAGGATTTAAAGACCAAACTTATGGAATGCCAATGGTTGCTTTGTTGACGAATTTATCTTGGGAAATCATCTTTTCTTTTATTTATCCATACGATACAATTCAAGTTTATTTAAATATTGTGTGGTTTTTTATCGATCTTATTATTTTGTATCAATTTATAAAGTTTGGCAAACAAGAATTCAATAAAATTCCAAAAGATTGGTTTTGGATGACTGTTTGTGTTATCGGAGTAATAAGCTTTGCTGCCGTATTTTCTGTCACTGTTGAATTTCAAGATTGGTATGGGAATTATACAGGTTTTGGCGACAATATGATGATGTCAGCCTTGTTTATATGGATGCTTTTTGAGCGAGGAGATTTACGAGGTCAATCTATCTATATTGCATTGTCTAAGTTCTTAGGAACAACAGCTGCATTCGCTTCAGTATCTTTGGTTTTTGAAACTTCTTTTTTGCTCCGATTTATGTATTTAGGTGTTTTGGTTTTTGACATGATATACATGATGCTTATTTATCAAAAAGCTCAAGAGACAGGAATTAGTGCTTGGCAGAGAGTTTAAAAAGCATCAAAATTTGAAATTAGCTGTCAGAGTTTAAAAATACAAAGAAAACACAAACGATTTTAGCTTTTTAAATCAGCTTCTTTAGCTATACCGCGCTCTAACTTTGTTGTGGTCGATCGGGTATGGCTCGTAGCCACAAGACAACACAGAAATCACAACTAGATAGCAATTCAGTGAGTCATTGAAGAATATGAATATTTTAGAGGGTCCCAAAACTCCTCCGATCGTGCAGCTAATTCAGTGGATTGCCGATCCGATCGGTTTTATGGAATCCAATGCAAAACTCTATGGAGATATATTTCAAACGCAACTCGGCAGCAAATTCTCTCTGGTTTTGATCGGCGATCCCAAAGCACTTCAGGAGATTTTTCGGGCGAATGCAAAGCAGTGTGACGCAGATGTCGGAATTGCAAATGAGAGCTTACCGATTGTCGTGGGAAAAAATTCTATACTTCTAACAAATAGCCAGCGCCACAAGCGAAAGCGGAAGCTGCTGATGCCTCCGTTTCATGGTTCTCGTATGGTGGCTTACGGAGAACTCATTTGTCACATTACACAACAGATAGTTTCTCAATGGCAGATAGGTCAACCTTTTTCTGTTCGGTCTTCTACTCAGGTAATTACCATGCGGGTAATTTTGCAGGCTGTATTTGGATTGTATGAAGGATTACGCTCTTGGCAATTGCAACAAGCTCTAGAAGAATGGCTGAATATCACAGCTTCTCCTATTAAATCTAGTCCGCTGTATCTTCGCTTCTTACAACAGGATTGGGGGGCTTGGAGTCCATGGGGTCATTTTCTTCGTTGCCGACAGAGAGTAGATGACTTGCTATATACAGAAATTCGCGAACGACGAGAGAATCTAGATCCTACACGTACAGATATCCTAACTCTACTGATGTCAGCAGAAGATGAAAATGGAGAACGGATGACTGATGAAGAGCTACGGGATGAGCTGATTACTCTCTTGTTAGCAGGTCATGAAAGTACAGCAACATCTTTAGCTTGGGCTTTGTATTGGATTCATAAGTTACCAGATGTAAAGAAGAAGTTGCGCACCGAGCTTAGCAGTTTGGGAGATCGTCCCAACCCAGAAGCTATCTTCCGATTGCCCTATCTGACAGCAGTATGTCAGGAAACTCTCCGAATTTATCCAGTTACGCCGATCGCATATTCTCGTGTTCCTACATCATCTATGGAAATTGGAGATTACCAGTTTGATGCAGGAACGATGCTCACCCCTTGTATCTATCTGACCCATCATCGAGAAGATCTCTATCCTAATCCCAAAAAATTTAGACCAGAACGATTTTTAGAACGGCAATACTCCCCCTACGAGTATCTGCCTTTCGGCGGAGGCAACCGACGCTGTATCGGCATGGCATTGGCACAATATGAAATGAAATTAGCGATCTCAACGATTCTCCAGAACCTAGAACTCGCGTTACCCGATGACAGACCCGTACGACCCGTTCGCCGAGGTTTAACCATTGCTCCCTCCGATAACTTGCGACTCGTCGTAACCGGCCGGCGCACTCCCAACAAAACTCCTGCGGCTGCTACTGTGGGATAGCGAACCCGTTGCCGCAACGCTGTATGCTGGAATCCAGACTGTCGGATGACCTGATTTTTTATGATTCCAGCATCCATTACCGAGAACGCTATCGAGATTCGTTTCCCCTCTAACTCCATTCAGCCGAAGACTTGGCGCCAAACTTGCTTTCTATTACCCGTTGCCTGTTGCCTATTGCCCACTGTTGCTACTGCTCAAATTACTCCAGACACCACATTACCCAACAACTCCATCGTCACCCCCGATGGCAATACGATTGTTATTGATGGCGGAACTTCAACAGGGAGCAACTTATTCCACAGCTTCCGAGAATTTTCCGTACCCACCAGCACCGAGGCATACTTCAACAATGCCTTGACCATCGATAACATCATCACCCGCGTGACTGGAGGAAATCTCTCCGACATCGATGGGTTGATTCGCGCTAACGGGACGGCAAATCTCTTTCTCCTCAATCCCAACGGCATCGTCTTCGGCCCCAATGCCCGACTCGATATTGGTGGTTCGTTCGTGGGTAGTACTGCCGACCGCCTCAACTTCGAGGATGGTAGCTTTTATAGCGCTACCGAACCCAATGCTCCCCCCTTACTAACGGTCAACGTTCCCATTGGCTTGCAGTTCGGCTCTAATCCAGGGAATATTGTCAATCGAGCAAATACAACCGTTACCGATGCCATGGGGAATGTTGTTCCCGTCGGACTTCAAGTGCAACTCGATAATACTCTGGCGTTGATTGGGGGAAATGTGGCAATAGAAGGCGGTTTCCTGACCAGTACCGGGGGAAATGTGGCCATCGGTGCAGTTGGTAGCGAGGCACAAGTGAATTTCGATCGCGAGTCGAACCGTTTGGGGATAAACTACGATCTCGTTGAGAGCTTCCAGGATATTCAACTCTCCCAAGCTGCACGCATCGACACCAGTGGTGTGGGAGGAGGTGAGATTCAGCTTCAAGGACGGCAGATCCAACTTAACGACGGTTCTGCGGTGGTTTCTAATACCTTTGGCAATCGAGATGGTATGGGAATTGCTATTACTGGGTCGCAATTTGCCCTCAATGGTGGGTCATATGTAGCAGCAAATACTTTTGCGGACGGTACTGCTGGAGATATTTCTGTCAATACCTCAGAATCTATCGTTTTGATGGGCATTGAAAATCGTGTCAACCTAACGTTAGAAACCTTTAGCGAAGCATTTGAACCCACCCAGGATTTGCGGAGTGGGTTATTTACCCTCAGTTTTGGATCGGGAGACACTGGAGATATCGAGCTAGATACTAATAATTTGATACTGCAAGATGGGTCAACCATCTGGGTTACCCCCTTCGATCTGGGTGGAGGGGGAAATTTAAGTATCGATGCTGAGATAACTGAGGTCACTCAATCTTCGATGCAAACGGTTAGTTTTGGTACTGGCACTAGTGGAAACATAACCATTCACGCCACATCTTTGCTGCTGCAGAACCAGTCTTTCGTCTCCTCTTCAACTCTTGCTTCTCAAGGTGGAGATATTACAATCACCACAGAATCAATGGAGCTGATTGGCACTCCCGTAGATAACCCAGCGTTTTTTACAGTGTTTTCTACAACAACAGCAGGAGGAGAACAGGCAGGTAACCTCACCATCAATACCGATCGCCTCATTGTCCGTAACGGCGCACTCCTCAGAAGCGATGCTCTCAACTCCGGTCGGGCTGGTAATATTACGATTAATGCCACCGAATCCGTTGAACTTCTCGATCCGCAATTTCAAACGATCGATCCAGCAACCCCCATTTTTGAGGATAGTAGCATTTTAGCTGGGACGATCGGGGGAAGCGAACTCGCTGGAGATATCAGTATCAATACGGAAAAGCTGGTATTAACCAACGGGGCAACGATTTCCGCTTCTGCCGATAACCTGCAATTGGGAGATGTTAGTATTCCCGCAACAGCTCGTGCGGGAACCATTCGTATTAATGCCCGAGATACCGTCGAAATTAGCGGTATTTCACCC
>NZ_JADEXN010000175.1 GCF_015207075.1 Zarconia navalis LEGE 11467 | reverse complement strand
CCCTCCCCGAACGGCCAGGGGGGCGAGTCTGCCGCCGCCCCGACCCCAAATCGTTGCCCCCATGCGCTCTAAAGGTTTGACCACGCGAGACATAGGACGCGATCGCAAAGAAGCATCCCCCGTCACCGCGAAAAATCGCCCCGGTGCAGCGGCAAGTAAACCCAACATCAGCCGCAGCGTCGTTCCCGAGTTCCCCGCATTCAACATATCCTCCGGCTCTTGCAGCTCGCCTTCTTCTACCCCTAGTACTCTCACAAACGACCCGTTCAGTGGCGAAATTTGGGCGCCCATCGCCCGAAAACAATGAGCCGTCGATCGGGGATCTTCCCCTAATAACAAGCCCCGAATTTGCGTTTCTCCCGAGGCGATCGACCCTAGCATCAAGGCACGATGGGAAATCGACTTATCTCCGGGGATGCCGATGCGACCTCGCAAACTCAAGCCCGATCGAGGGGGCTGTAAAATCAGACTCTGGTGTTTTTTTGAGGTTTCGACTGTTACGATGGGGTAAGGCATTGGGTTCAACGACTAGGGGGTTGTCTAGCCATCCTACCGCGTTCGGTCAACCCCAAACGTTCATCTAATGTGATGTCAAAACTGTCCCCTCACCGAAGTTTATGCTGACGCATCACCGCAAGCCAGCCTGTCTTTCTCTGGTTTCAACCGATCTGCCGATTTGGTCGGTGATAGAAACCGCTGCAACTCTCTATCAGAAAGACCGGGAACGATTTCACGTCCTGTTGAGCGAACCGACCGTACGCGGATGGCAGCCTTCAAGAGAAGGTGAAGAAGATGCGAACGCCTCCACCGAAGATACCCCCCGATTGCTATGGTTGGAAATTTCTCCCTACCGAACGATCGTCACCATGCAGCATAAAGGAACCTACAGCTACCGCCATCTTTTGGAACGAGGAATGTACGGTATCAGTCGATACTGGTTGCGCAGCGAAACCGGTACGACTCCCAACCAAATGCGCTTGCGCAACTATACTCGCAGCTTGACCCTGTCTGGATACCCTTTTCCCGAACATCTCCGCCTCGAATACGAGTTGTGGACGGGGAAGGTGCGGTTGGGACGGTACGTTCTCAATTTGGAAATTCAACACTAGCTTTTTTGAGAAAGCAACTGATTGCTAATTTCTAGTTTGCATCGATCGACAAAAAACTAGAAGTTATTTGTTTGCTATGATATTTTCGATCGAAATTAGACGCTTTTGAGGTGGGTCAAAATGGGTATAGTCATTAATATAGCGGTTATCAATCTGTTGAAGTACAGAGTTTCTGGTTTTCGGGAATGGGGAATGGGGAATAGGAAATAGAATTTGGGTGTACCTCACAAGACTGAGAATTGCTATATCTCAGTCTCACTCAATTGTTTTTCAATTTAACCTTTAAAAATAAAATTAGAAAACGATCGATATTCAATAGAAAATCAATTTTTTGGTTTGTAAAAATGCTAGGATACAGCTTCAAATTTGACGTTGTATATCTTGCTTTAACTTAGTACTTAAAAATGCTTTCCACTCAACCTGCTTGGACTAAAGCCGTCACTCGTCCCGCACGAGAGTTTGCATCCACCCAATTGGAAATTCTGGAGGGCAAAATTCCTGCCGGATTGCGCGGGACTCTGTATCGCAACGGCCCCGCCCGGCTGGAACGTGGAGGGATGCGGATGGGACATTGGTTCGATGGAGATGGGGCGATTCTTGCCGTTCGCTTTGCTGATTCTCCAGTAGGGGGTTCTAAGGCAACGGCAACCTATCGCTACGTCCAAACGACCGGATACCAAGCCGAAGCTGCTGCGGGGAAACTCCTCTACGGGAACTACGGCACGATCGCACCGGGCCCGATTTGGCGGCGGTGGAGAACACCGGTGAAGAATTCGGCGAACACCTCGGTACTGGCATTGCCCGATCGTCTCTTAGCCCTCTGGGAAGGGGGCAAACCTCATGCTTTGGACTTGCAAACTCTCGAAACTCAAGGCAAGGACGATCTCTCGGGATTGGGTGAAAATTTGAACTACTCCGCCCATCCCAAACGCGATCCCAAAACCGGGGAAATTTTTAATTTTGGGGTTAGTGCGGGATCGAAAACGAACCTCCATCTCTATCGCAGCGATGCCACGGGCAAGATCGTCCATCAGTCGGCGTTTCCCCTTGATGGGGTTCCCCTCATCCACGATTTTGTCCTGGCTGGAGAATATCTTGTCTTTTTCGTGCCACCGGTGCGACTAGATTTATTCCCGGCACTGGTGGGTTTGAAGAGTTTTGGCAATGGAATGAAGTGGCACGCACAACAGGGAACTCAGATTTTAATCTTCGATCGCCGCACCTTGTCTTTAGTGAGTCGGCAAGAGACGGAACCTTGGTTTCAGTGGCATTTTGCCAATGGCTACCGAGCTGACACCGGGGAAATTATCGTCGATTTCATCCGCTACCGGGACTTTACCACCAACCAACGCCTGAAGGAAGTGGCAACGGGACGCACGCAAACCGTCGCAGATGGAACCCTGTGGCGGGTGCAATTGGATGGACGAACGGGAAAAGTCTTGGGAACTGAAGAATTGCTCGATCGCTCCTGCGAGTTTCCCATCGTACCGCCCCAGTACGTTGGCGGTATTTCTCCCCATATCTATCTTTCTCTGCATCGCCCCGATGCCGATCGCGCGCGGGAACTATACGGGGCGATCGCTCGCTTCGACGATCGTTCGGGAACCCTGACGATCGCCGATTTGGGCGAAAATCGCTATCCAAGCGAACCTATTTTTGCTCCAGATGCCTTGGATGCCGATCGAGGTTGGGTGCTAACAGTAGTCTACGATGGCAACCTCGATCGCTCTGAAGTCTGGGTGTACCACAGCAGCCGACTCGATGAAGAACCCACTTGTCGGCTGGCACTCCCCGATCTCGTTTCCCTTGGGTTTCACGGCACGTGGAAACCGGCGCTCGGGCATCGAGTTTAGGATATCGGGGAGAATCAACTCCGAATTTAATATTCCGAATTTAATCTTCTCTCTTCCCCAAAATTAAGACCCAAAACTTCAAAAGAAAGTAAGAAGCCTGTCTGGAGTGCATAACTTCTTCACAACTCGATTGCTAGGCTAGTAGAGAGACCACCTCGACTCTAGCTTTTCACCATGACAGATCCAGCTCTTCCCCACCCGGCGAATTCCTGTAATACCCTCGGGCAAGGGATTGGCTCCAAAACAACCCAGTCATCTCAAATGGAAGGGGAAGCGACTCTCACCGCCCAACTTCACGAACGGCTTGCAGTACTCACTCGTATCAACCAAAATTTGCAAGCGGAAATTCAAGAGCATCAAGAAAACGAAGCGGCATTGCAAAAACAAGTTCGGCAAATGCAGATGTTCGTCGAGGAAATTCCGGTGGCTGTCGCAATGTTCGATCGTCAAATGTGCTGCGCGATCGCCAGCCATCGTTGGCGAGAAACGTTTGGTTGGGTAACGAAAAACCCCATTGGTCGATCGATGGCGGAAATCTTTCCCGAAACGGGTGAGTGCTGGGTAGAACTTCACCAACGCTGTTTGAAGCTGGGGGGTGAAGTTCGCGATCGATGGAAGGTTAGCAGCGCAGATGGGACGATGGAGTGGTACGAGCAGATCGTCTCTCCTGGGTACGATCGAGCGGGTCAGATTAGCGGTACGATCGCTGTTGCTGAGGTCGTGACCCCCAACACACAAATCGAAGAGCAACTTCGGGAATCTCAGCAGCTTCTGCAACTGGTAATCGACAACATTCCCCAGTTGATTTTTTGGAAAGATCGCCACTCCGTTTTCCAAGGCTGCAATTTGAGTGCCGCGAGAATTGCAGGCTGTAAGTCTCCCGAAGAAATTATTGGAAAAACAGACTACGATATGCCGTGGACGCCTGAAGAAGCGGACTGGTATCGGGATTTCGATCGCCGGGTGATGGACTCGGGTCAACCCAGATTGCATATTATCGAAACTCAGCAACAAGCCGACGGCAAGCACGCATGGCTCGATACGAATAAAATTCCCCTGCGAGATGCCAACGGGGATGTCGTCGGCATTGTGGTGACCGTCGAGGATATTACCGAGCGCAAGCAAGCAGAAAAAACACTACAGCAGCTCAATGAAGAATTAGAAAAACGAGTTGAAGCGCGTACGGAAAAACTCAAACAGATGGTGGTTCAGCTCGAGCGAGAAAGCCACGATCGCCACCAAATTGAGGAAAAACTGCGTGCCTCGGAAGCACGGCTTCATCGACTCGCCGACAACATTCCCGGCGCGATCTACGAATTTCAACTCGATCCCGATGGGAGAATGTGTTTCCCCTACGTGTCGTCCGGGTTTCGAGATGTTTTTGATGTGGAACCGGAACCATTAAGACAAGATGCCGCACCCGCCTTCAAGTGCGTTCATCCACAGGATCTTCGGGGCTTGCAAGCCAAAATCGCCCATTCCACCCAAACCCTCGAAAACTGGACGTACGAATGGCGAACCCTCGCGCCTTCAGGTCATTATCAGTGGTGGAAGGGAATCGCTAAACCCGAACGCCAACCCGGAGGCAGCATTGTCTGGTATGGCTGTATTGTCAATATCACCGATCGCAAATACACCGAAGCTCAGCTTGCCGCTCAACAGCAGCGCGTCTCGTGGCTGGTGGAACAGTCCCCTTTGGCGATTATCGAGTGGAGTCAGAGATTTGAGGTGCAAGCTTGGAATCGAGCGGCAGAACTGATGTTTGGTTACAGTCGAGACGAAGCTTTAGGACGTACGGGAGTAGAACTCATCGTTCCCGAAAGTGGGAAAGCTGCCGTTACTACAGTCATGGAGCAACTTCTGAACCAGACTGGGGGAAATTACATTGTTAACGAGAACGTCACCAAAGACGGAGACGACATCGTTTGCGAGTGGCACAATCAGCGACTCGTCGATGCCCAGGGGCAAACGGTAGGGGTGTTCTCCATGGTGCTCGACATTACCGAACGCTGCCAAATCGAGGAAAAACTGCGCGCCTCGGAAGCCCGACTTCAGCGACTTGCCGACAACATTCCCGGTGCCATCCACGAATTTTGCATCGAACCTAACGGTCATCACTCGTTTCCTTACATTTCTTCGGGTGCGCGAGATGTGCTCGAACTAGAACTCGAAGTCTTAATGCAGGATGCAACCCCTGCATTCGATCGGGTTCACCCAGAGGATGCGCCTCGTTTTCAAGTAGAAATCGATCGTTCGGTTCGCACCCTCGAAAATCTTGAATCGGAATTTCGCTATATCACTCCTTCGGGGCAAAAATGGCTCAGAGTGATGTTTCGACCCGAACGCCAAGCAGGAGGTGAAGTGATTTGCTATGGCTGTACGATTGATGTGACCGATCGCAAACGGGTCGAAGCGGAAGTGGCTAAGTTATCTCTGGTGGCCAGCCAAACCGATAGTGCCGTCGTGATTACCGACAAACACGGTTTGACCGAATGGGTCAACGACAGCTTCGTTCGCATTTCGGGATATACCTTCAAAGAGGTGCAAGGAAAAAAACCCGGTTCGCTCTTACAAGGACCTCTGACTAGTCTAGAGACTGTCGATCGCATTCGAGAAACCATCCGTGCCCAAAAGCCCTTTCAAGGGGAAATTCTCAACTACGACAAACAAGGGCGTTCCTATTGGTTGTGGTTGAGTATCAATCCCGTTTTTGACAGCAATGGAGAACTGAGTCAGTTTATTGCCATCGAGAGCGATATCAACGATCGCAAACAGTACGAACTCCAGCTCAAACAACAAACCGAAGAACTTGAAAAAACCCTCAGCGAACTCAAACGCACTCAAGTACAGCTGGTTCAGAGCGAGAAAATGTCGAGTTTGGGTCAGCTCGTGGCGGGTATCGCCCACGAAATTAACAACCCCGTCAATTTTATCTACGGCAATCTCACCTATGTCAACGAATATGCCGAAGATTTACTCGCCATTATCAAAGTCTACCAAACTCACTATCCCGATCCCCCCCCCGAGGTGCGGGAGGACCTCGATCGCGACGAAGTCGAATTTTTGCAGGCCGATCTGACGAAATTGCTCAAATCTATGAGGGTGGGAGCCGATCGGATTCGGGAAATTGTGCTTTCCTTGCGAACTTTCTCTCGTCTGGACGAAGCAGATGTCAAAGAAGTGGATATTCACGAAGGCATTGAAAGTACTCTGACGATTTTGCAAAGTCGCCTCAAAGCCCATTCCGTTCGCATAGCGGGTACGGAGTACTATCGCGGGGAGATCTCAGTCATCAAAGATTACGGGAAACTACCAATGGTAGAGTGTTATTCCGGGCCCCTCAACCAAGTTTTTATGAATATTATTGCCAATGCCATCGATGCTATGGAAGAGCGCGATCGCACTCGCACCCCCGCTGAAATACAGCAAAATCCCAGTACGATTCGGATCGCAACCGTTGCCGACGATGCATCGGGACGGGTAACGATTCGGATCGTCGATAACGGACCGGGAATTCCTCAAGAGATTCAAAGTCGAATTTTCGATCCGTTTTTTACCACGAAAGACATTGGCAAAGGCACGGGATTGGGAATGTCCATTAGCTATCAAATTGTCACGGAAAAACACCAGGGTTCGTTAGAATGTATCTCCCAATTGGGTCGAGGTACGGAGTTTGCCATCGAAATTCCCGTGCGATCGAAATCTGAGAACGAGGGATAATCCGAGGGAGATTTGAGATAAAATCTGTGCTAGAAGAGTTCATCTTGGGTGAGCGATCGCTCTTAATATCTAGGAGATCGGGATAACGATGAAAATCGATCGATGTCTTCACAGTGCCCTGCTCGTTTCCGACTTGGAACGGGCAGAACATTTTTACGGTACGGTTTTAGGATTGCCAAAAGTCGATCGAACCCTAAGATTTCCCGGTGTTTGGTATCAAGTGGGAACGTATCAAATTCACCTCATTGTCGATACGAACCTGAAAGTAAACTTACAAAACAAGGAAAAATGGGGGCGCAATTCTCATATTGCGTTTTCGATCGATAATTTAGAAGCGGCGAAAACACGTCTAGAAAATAGTGGATTTCCCGTGCAAACGAGTGCATCCGGTCGAGCGGCACTGTTTACCCGCGACCCCGATGGCAATGTTATCGAGCTGAGTGTGGCGACTGGTAAATCGACCCATTAAAAATTAAAATTAACCGTCAAAAACTCAAAATTTATCACCGTTTGCAATGATAAAAATCGTTGCCTACTGCTATAGCGATCCCCTTCTCGAATCTGCCCCCGATCCGGCAATTTGGGGTTGGGAAGTCGATCGCATCTATCAAGATTTAGGGCAGCGGCAACAGCTACATCAACTCCTTGAAGATTGCCAAACTCACCCAACAAATTATCTGTTAGTACGCCGACTTGAAGAATTAGGCGATACGGTGCCGGAGGTTTGCAATCGCCTCGCGCATCTCGAAGAGTTGGGGGTTGAGGTGGTGGCCGCCGAATCCGATACCCGTCGCGCCAACCTGTTAAAACTCTTCGACGAAATCCAGCATTACCAACGCTCCCGCCGCATTCGCCAAGGGCACGCTCGCAATCGGGTTGAAATTTTGCCTCCTCCGGGCAAAGCTCCTTACGGCTACCGACGGGGCAAAGATCGATACATTGTCGATCGCGCCACAGCCCCGATTGTCAAAGAGTTTTTCGAGTATTTTCTTCTTTACGGTTCCGTACGTGGGGCGGTGCGCTATTTAGGAGCGCGATACGGTAAGAAAATTGCCGTGACGACGGGGCGGCGGTGGCTGACTCATCCCGTCTATCGCGGCGACTTACTCTATCACAACGGGGAAACCATCTGCGACACTCACGTTGCGATCGTCTCGCGGGATGAAGCCGCCCAAGTCGATCGACTGCTGCGCCGCAATCGCCGAATGCCTCCCCGCACCGCCAGCGCCCCTCGTTCTCTGGCGGGTTTGGTGGTTTGCGATCGATGCCGTTCCTCGATGACGGTGACTCGGGTATCGCGGCGAGATAAAAAATACGAATATCTCTACCTGCGTCCGGCGAATTGTCCCGAGCAACCTAAATGTAAAGCGATCGACTACAACGAGATCCTCGAAAAAACCATTGAAGGGATTTGTCGGGATTTATCCCAGGCTGTGGCGGGGCTACCGATGCCTGCCATGGAGGGGGTGAAGCAATCAATTCGCGAGGCGATCGCCGCCAAAGAGAAAATTCTCGCCCAACTGAGTCACCTCACCGAAACTGGGGTCTTAGATACCCAAACCGCTAACTTGCGTGCCTATACCCTGAAGACAGAAATTTCCCAGTTGCGAGCAAAACTAGCCCGTCTGCCCCCCGTGAACTTACGCGAAACCGCGATCGCCGTCTCGATTCCCGAGTTTTGGCGAGATTTATCGGAAACCGAACGCCGATTCTACTTTCGCGAATTTATCCGTCAAATTGAGATTCACTGGTGCGATCGAGGGTGGGAGTTACAGATCCTGTTTATTTTTTGACGGGTTTGAGGATCGAGTGCTGACTTAGGACGATAACTGTGCCAGGTTGTCGCGATAAATTTCGATGGCAAAGGGGTCGCCGTCCTCAGACCGTGAGGGCGATTGCATCACTCGACCCAAGTATAAGGGCTTGGAGATTCCCGGTTCTGGATGGATGACAGTACGCGCGCGCAGTAGCAGTTGGCCCCTTCCTGGAGACAAACGACCGGGGGCAACGAGGTTGATGGCGGCTTGACGTAAAGTGGCTTCTAATTCCGATTCAGTGATATCTGAAGGGACTTTAATGGTGATGAGATTAGCTCCGTTGTCGAAAACCAGCGTGTAGTTAATGGAACCGGGAACGACAGTGGGGGCGAAGGGAACGACACTTAGGCCAAAACAACCGACCGTGAGGACTAGGGAAAAGGCCGTGACACCTACCAAGCGGAACCGGATACCCCACTTCAGAAGGAAACTCAACCCTGTTAAACCCGCAAAGGTTAGGGTCGTAATGCCAATCCACTGAGTGGCTTGGAGAAAATTATCCGGCGTCAGCATAATTTTACCTCGATGGGCGATCGCAGGTTCGATCGCACCGTGTAGTGGGTACTCGTGCGCAGTATACCAGTT
>NZ_JADEXN010000174.1 GCF_015207075.1 Zarconia navalis LEGE 11467 | reverse complement strand
CGAGTCCGACTGGGTACGTGAAAAGGCTTTACGAGCATATTTTGAATGGGATAAAAGGTTCGCGATTATTTTACGATCCCAAGCGTCAAGGAACCTTTGAAAATTATTTAATCTCTTTGCAAACTTCTGTCAGAGAACTCAGAAAATCTTATTGGTCTAACTTTGTCGTTGTTGATTATGCCAGACCTTCTATACAGGCTTCTTATTTAATTACATATTATCCTCACTACGCGCAGATGACGCTTGAAATTCTGAGATTGCTTTGGTCAGAATTTAGTTGCGATCGCGAAGTCAAAGCTTGTTTTTTTGGAGCGGGGCCTTGTCCCGAACTCGTGGGTTTAACTCAATTTTTAGGCGATCGTTCGCCTAAAACGAGGACGCTGATTGCTAATATTTACGATATTGCTGCCCAAAGATGGACTCCCAGTCGATTGATTACCCAAAATTATATTATTCCTAAATCATGGAGAGGAAAATTATTTTTAAATAGTGAGAAACTAGATTTCGGTCAAAAAAGCGCTTTTGAGAATATTCAATCGATCGTTCAAAGCCAGAAGCTTTTTGTTTTTCAAAATTGCTTCAATGAAATCATCGATCGATCTATTCTTCTCGAAAATATAAATTTTTTATTCGATAATGCTTCGACAGATAGTTTTATTATTATTGCAGATCTTCTTTACCCACACAATCTTATCATTTTTGAGGAAATCGACGAAATGGTGGATGTTCGAGAAGAGATTGAAGTTCTTCAAGCCGGAACCTTAAGGGTCACATCTTCATTACCGATACCACAAATCCTGAAAAATAATTTATTAACAGGGGAAGATGGATTAATTCCTCGTTCTAGAATTAATTTTCGTTTTTTGGCTCTTCGTAAGGGCGATCGAATTAGCCACAATTACGATGATATTCCGTTTTAAGATGAATATTATTCGGAGTATCTGGGTTTAGGCATCAGCTCCCAGGCTGTACTCTTCAAACGGAAGGGAAACGATCTTCGCGATGGTTTGACCCCACTCTCTCATCCACTGTTCTTTAGTCTTGTTATAACCATCCATACTGAGTAAGTAGGCTGGCTGATACTCGATCGTGGTCTTTGCTAGCAGTAAAATGTACCCAGAACCTTTGGCGGGACCGACTGGATCGAGAACGATCGCATTACAGTCAGCAATTTTGTGGGATATCTCTCGGGTTCGATGATAAAACGAGAAAAATTCTTGTTCTCGGTTGACCGAGAACAAGATATCAATATTTGGATAAAGTCGTTCGTATTCAGCGACAATTTCGTTTCTAAAGGGTTCGGGGATAGAAAGACCTCCACAAATCTCAACAGTTTCGCCGAGCGGAGGCAATTTTATCGGAAAGTATTCCATCGATTGCTAATTTACCTAACCGTAAAGGTAAGCAGTATGAAGCTATTTTATAATGAACCCCAACGCTTTCATCTATTTGTATTGAACGTATCTATGGGATTTTATGTTGCGATCGCATTTCCTCGTTTTTTACCGACCTGCTTTGAGAACTTCTTCTGCTGTTAGATTTAGATTGGGGAATGCGATCGAGGCGATCGATGTTTGCCCGGTGAATCGTTGCTCTTCGTATGATGTTTCTTTGAGCGTCAGTACCAATATCGCTTCACGGGAGGGGTCTACGATCCAATATTCTTGAATACCCCGTTGGGCATACTCTCGACGCTTTTCGATATAGTCGCGATCGTAGTTGGGTTCCCCCGGTTCCCCAGGAGATACCACTTCTACAACCAATGCTGGCGGTGGCATATCGACGGTAATCACATCCTTACTTGCAGATTCTAAAGCTTCAGCACAGGCAGTTGATAAAACGACAAAATCGGGTTGTCTGGCTGTAACTTCAAGGCTGCTAACCGCAATCTGTACGCCGATGGTGAGGAGTTCGGTGGAAATGCCGAGTTGGAAAAATTCGCCAAACAAGAATGAGGCGATTCGATGGTTTAGTCTACTTTCGGGCGGCATCTCAACTAATACCCCATCGACGAGTTCGTAGCGGGTATCAGTGCCATCGTCATAGTCGAGGTACTCCTGGAGAGTTAAGCGTTGGCGAGTTGAGAGCGTCATCGATCGAGCCTCTTGGGATTATCCTTATTTTAGGGAAATGTCTGGGGTGACGGGAATTTGAAAGAGCGAGCGTTATTCTGCCCGATCGAACATGCTCGTGGCAACCTAAGAAGTCGTATGGCTCACGGTTTAATGCGCGATCGTGAGTTTTTCAATCCATTAATGTCATATCTTTGGTGGCTCACCTTGAAGCTTTGTTGCCTACCAATCTACCAATATTGATACATCAAGAGCAAAGAGAGCGTCCAGATTCAAGTGAATGATGAAGAGTAATATTAACTGATGAAGCGACTGCGATAACTTGGATAAACCAAAAACTTTAAATCTGAGAGGTAAACCTGTCATGATTGCTCAAATTAAGAGAAAACAGTACACCATTGATGAATATCTAGAACTCGAAATCGCCTCAGAAATCCGCAGCGAATATTGCGATGGAGAAATCATTCCGATGACTGGTGGAACTCCAAACCATAATGATATTGCCGGACATTTGTATATTCTTCTTAAATCTGCTCTTAAAGGGAAAGACTACCGAACTTTCTTTGCAGACCAACGACTTTGTATTCCAAGTGTTAGCCTCTATACCTATACCTATCCCGATGTCATGGTTATCGAAAAGCCCTTACAATTGCAAACTGGGCGTACCGATACTGTTGTCAATCCTTGTTTTATGGCTGAAGTTCTATCTAAATCGACGCGAGATTACGACCGGGGAGACAAATTTGCGGCTTACCGCAGTATTGAGAGTTTTCGTGAATATGTTCTCATCGACCAATATAGTATTCATGTCGAACACTATGTCAAAACGGCTGCAAATCAATGGCTATTTTCGGAATACGACGATTTAAATATCGTATTACCTATGAGTACGTTTGAGGCTCAAATCCCGATCGCCGATCTTTATGAAAATATCGAGATTGACCCCATTTCTCCCCCAAAGGAGCAAAAATGAAAGTACTCAATACCGAACATTGCCCCAGTCATAAAATATATTATGGGCTGTAGACTCACCAACGCCAAACTGAATATCGATCGTTTGAAAGGTGGGAAAATGCAAAACCCCGCACTCACGAGGAGTACGGGGCTTTGTTTTATTTGGTGGCGGGAGGCGGATTTGAACCACCGACCTTCGGGTTATGAGCCCGACGAGCTACCAGGCTGCTCTATCCCGCGTCGTCTTGACTTTACCTAGTATAAGCCGATGAACGAACAAATTACAACCCCTCCCAAAAAGAATTTTTAAAGCATCGATAATTCTCCAACCACTTCTAAGCGTTTGAAGTTGCCGAAGGTCATATACTTTTGGGCTAGCTGTTCGGCAACTGACGGGCCGATCCAGCCCATTTGCCGGAGAATGTGAATGGCGGCCGCCCGTTTTGCCCGCTTGGCACCGTCGGCGACCTTAATTGCCAATCCCATGCCTTCTCCCACTCGTCCCACGCACTGAATACCTTCCGCACCGGCTTTACTCACCAGTTCTCCTTCGCTCAGGCGCATCAGCTCCGTATCGAACTCACCGTCTCCGGACACCATGCTGGGGTGGTGAGTCATGGCGCGGACGATCCGTTCGAGATCCAAATTATCCCCCGATGCCAATCGAGCGTACAAGGATGCGAGCTGAGACAGTTGCATTGAGTAAGTCGGTGCGCCGCAATCATCCCGCGCGCCGATAAACTCGGCCGCCGGCATTCCCGAGAGTTCGGCTAATTGACTCAAAATCAGCTTTTGCACGGGATGGTTGGGTTGCATGTAGTTCTCAATGGGCCAGTTGCGCTGCTGACAGACGGCAATCATGCCAGCGTGCTTGCCAGAACAGTTGTGTTCCAGGGCAGATTGCTTACCCGCCGGGACGGGACATTGAAGCCCCGCGGGATCGACCTCGGCGTGCCAGAGGATGCGGAAAACTTGTCGCGCCTGGACGATCGAACCTTTGTGGGAACTACAGATAATCGCCAAATCGCGATCGGTCAACTTGTAGCGATCGAGGGTTCCCGTGGAGGTGACGGCGAGGGCCTGAAACGGCTTGAGGGCCGATCGGGCGAAGGTGCTATCTTCGGGATCTCCCGCAACGGAGAGGACTCGACCTCGGGTATCGCTAATGACGGCTCCAACGCGATGGGTCGATTCCACGATCCCTTCTCTGAGCAACTGGACTTCTATGGTTGCCGTATTTTTTCTTTTTCCCCTTGTCATATTAGCGTGTAGCGATTTGGCGTAATTCGTGGATATCTAGGTTGAACGGCGAAGTTGGCACCGATGCCGTGGGGTGGAATAGATGTTCTTTCCACTTCAGTATCGATGGGTTTGACCCATACACGAGCATTACTTAACATTTCCGACGATGGTCATACATAAGAACTCTAGCATTCTTCGGTCGCACCCATCGGACTCACTGGCTTAGCCCCAACAGGCTGGTATTGGGGTAGTAATGCCCTAAAATTTGTCGGTAGTTGTATCCTTGAGCGGCCATCCCTTTTGCTCCCCACTGACTCAGACCTACGCCGTGACCGAACCCGCGTCCGGAGATATTAAACGAGTCGCCTTGGGGGGTGACGGTAAAGAGGGTACTGCGCAGATTGAGGGCGCGGCGCACGTCTTCCCCCTCGATCGATCGCGTTCCCCCGCTGCCGATGACGGTCATGGAAATTACGCGACCGTGGGGGGTGGTCAGGTCGGGAAGCATCTCGTCAACGGTCCCCACCCCAGAGATGCGATTGCTCAGTTCGCCACTGGAAAAGGTTTCGTTCCATTGATACACCGGCGCATCGCCATCGTAGTCGGGAACGCCGCGAAGATAGGGTTTGGGTTCTTGCCAAATCTGTTCCACATCTTCGGTATGTCCCCCGGAGGAGGCGTGGAACACCGCTTCGATGACTTGAGCGTCGTAGGTGAGGATTTCCCCCCGCGTGGCATTCACCGCTGCGATCGTATTGGGGTCTTCTTTATCTGTCCCCACATACACTTGCCAGAAGGTATCGTCCCCCACGTCGTAGGTATCGGTGCCGCGATGTTTGCGTTGGTAGAGGGCATACGATCGCGCCGCCACCGCTTGAGCTTTGAGGGCTTCGCTAGGCCAACTCGGACTCATTTCTGCGCCGACGACACTGTAGAGATATTCTTCTAAATCGACGTAATTAACGGCCGTCAGCCCCCCGTCGGCGAGAACCAATTTCGTGCGACCGCGATACCAGCGATCGCCAATATAAACGAATCCCCCTTGGCCCGGTTCGATCCACATTTGCCCCGCTTGCCAGGTACTTAGGGCAATTTGGTTGTTGCCAGAGACGGCGAGAAATGCATTCATGCCATCGAGTTGACCCAAAACCCGACCGCTCCCATCTTTGACCGTGGCCGGGGTGGAACTGCCCACTTTCACTTCTGAGGTTCCGTCTTCGATCGCCACTCGCATTTCGAGAGCGGCAGCCGGGGAGAGTGCCAGCAGCCATAAAAACAGGGAGAGTCCCCCCACGGAAGTCGATCGGGCGATCGAGGATTCGATCGAAGACACCACCGAGGCGATAATTCCAGCAAACATCATCAGCGCACCATCCTCAACAATTCAACAACATCAGCTCCAAAATGTTAGATCGCGCCCGAGCGGACAATGTTTCCGAGTTGTTTGGGTATCGATCGCAATTTATGACAGAGCGTCAAAGATAGCCTCGATTTTACCCCATTTGAGAAGCGGGGAGAGGGGGAGACAAGGGAGACAAGGAGGACAAGGGAGAGAGTCACTATTTCCTATTCCCAGATCTGGAGTTCCCTATTGGTGAAAAGGGAGAATAACGCGCTCACCGATTTTTCGTTGTCAATTGTCCATTGACTCTCCTCTTGCCTCCTCTCGTTCTCCGAATCGATCGCCATCTTGGCATTCAAGGTGTTGCAGTGCAGAAGGATGGGGGGTTCCTCGGTAGGGTTGGGCGGTGAGGATGATGTTACCCGCTTCGTCGGCGATCCAGCCTTGGGCTTCAACCAGGTGTGGGTGTTCGGTTTGAGTGGGGGTTCGATCGCCCGTTGGTGACGATTCTACTTCCGATGCGGTCTCGTCGGGAAACTCCACCCAATCAATTTCGACGATCGAACTTCCCGGTAGGATATCGCGGGGGTCGGGGGGCAAGCCGCCTCGTCCGGTGATGTAGAATTCGCTGCCTTCGTAATCTTCACAGCCTTGGGAAATCAGGCTGGTGACATCGGTGGTCTCGATATCCGGGACTTCTGCGGGATCGAACTCGATATCCCCTTCAATCGTCAAATCCCCCTCGGCGTTGATGAGGCTATCGTCAGATTGAAAGATGGCAATACCCGAATCCGATCGATTCCGGGGGCGGATGGTGATGTTACTACCACCTTGGGGATCGAAGGCATTGGTCAGAATTTGGCTCATTTCAACCAATGCCAGGGTGTCGGCACTAATATCAATATTTCCCTCAAAGGTAATTCCTGTTTCGCTTCCTGCTGCTGATATGAGACTTTCGCCGAGTAATTGGACGCTACCCGATCGTAAGTTAATATTGCCCCCTTGACCTGTATTTGATGAGGCATTGAGCGTGCCGCGCTCGTCCAGACGAATTCTTGAAGCTCTGATATTGATGCTGCCGGGATTTCCAGATTGACGACTCAACGCTACGAGGTCTAATCCAAGTGCATCTGACGAAAGTTCCGTTTCAAAAGCTGGGATTGCTGATTCTAGCTGCTCAAACTCAGCAGCAGTTAGTTCGGGTGACAAACCGCTTACATTGTGTTTGGCATCATCTCGTATTGTAAGCAGATCGGTTTCTACATTCACGTTTCCTGCATTGCCAGCCAAGATCGTAGCAGCGACCAAACTGCTCTGATTTCGATCGGCACTCATTCCAGGTAAAGTTGTCAGATCGCTTGGATTTTGGTCGGCAGATGTTCCAACAAGTTCAACGGAATCCGTAGCACGGATTGTAATCGTTCCAGCATCACCCTCACTGAATAAAGTACCGACAAAAACAGCTCCTCCATCTCGGATGGATAGCCGAGCCGTTTCCAGGGTGATATTGCCAGCATTTCCCGCCCCAACGAAACTTCCAGCTAATAAACCGCTTAACTCTACGCTTTCTGGCGAAGTACGACTGATTTCGACCGACTCACTGGCTCTGACGGTAATCGTTCCAGCGTTTCCCCTGCTGAGTATACTAGCTACGAATATGAATGCATCATCTTGAATCTTTAAGCGATCGGTATCGATGGTCACGCTGCCTGCATCACCACCCACTTGAATCGTTCCTGCCAGTATGCCGCTCTCATTATTCGTTCCAATCAGGTCTATATCTTGCGATCGAATTGTTATATCACCAGCATCCCCTTCACTGAAGCTTGTCGTTGCAGATATTTGCGCTCCATCTCGAACAGTTAATCCTTCGGTGTCAATTATCACCTCGCCAGCATCGCCCGTTGCAAAAGTACGGGTAAGACCTTGAGTTCCAGCGAGTAAACCGTTTGCCTGGGACTGTGAACTCTCGTTACCCGCTTCTGCTTCGATTCCGCTTAGTTCGATATCCCTTGCCCTCACTTGAAGCGTACCGCCCTGACCATCACCACCGGTGAGAACAGTAACAGTTCCTCCATCCAGAACCGCTAAACGATCGGTATCGATGGTGACGTTACCTGCATTGCCAGCACCTGTCGTACTGGCAAACAAAGTACTGAAAGTTTCATCGCCATCCTCATCAATTCCAGCACCAAATACTTCAAGATTCTGTGCGCGAATCTGTAAATTGCCGCCACTCCCATCTCTTTCGGTTGCAACACTAACGACCCCACCATCTCGCACGACGAAGTGATCGGCATCGATATCAATATTGCCCGCATCTCCCAATCCTTGAGTTTCAGAAATGATACGACTTAAATCTCCATTTGCAGAGGTTCCGCTCAGCTCGACATCCCGCGCTCGAATCGAGAAGTTACCACCTGTTCCCCGACCAAAGGTAACTGCCCCAATTGCAGAACCATTCCGCACTGCAAATCGCCCGGTTTCAATAACGATATTCCCAGCACTTCCTTCACCAAAAGCAGAGGTGAGGATAACACTCAGAGCGTTTGATTCCGTTGTATCATCGAGCAATTCTACAGATTCGGAAGTCCGAATTGCCACCGTACCCCCTGGTTGGGAACCCAGATTCGTTGCTTGAATCTCCGATCCGCTTTGGAGAAAGTTTCGGCCTTGAATCTGGATATTCCCGCCACCGTTGCCATTGGTAACGATCGCGGCTTCTTGGGTAAGGCCGATATCCTGAAAGTTCTCGATACCTTCATATCCCAAGGTCGTACCTGTGGGAATTTGGGTAAGACTGACAAAGCTATTACTGCCAGCACTACCTAGCTCGACTCGCCCTTCTAATGCTGTTATACGACCTCCCGTCAACATAATATTCCCACCCACCAACGCCAGGGTTTCCCCCAGTGGCACTTGCAAACCCACAATGGATTCTTCACCATCGATCGTTTGCGTGACTTGAGATTGGTTGACAATTTCCCCCGGATTCGCCCCAAACTGCAACCCAATGGGAACGTTCACCGTGAGTAGGGGCGGTGCGTCGGGATTGGTGGTACTGAACTCGTAACCATCGGGGAATAGAATCCCCCCAGCAGTACTGGCAAAGAACGAACCCCCCACATCCAACCGCGCGTCGGGCCCGAATACGATGCCACTGGGATTAACCAAAAACAGGTTGGCATCCCCCAAAACTCCCAAGGTGCCGAAAATATTCGAGGGGTTGGGGCCAGTGACGCGGGTGAGGATATTTTCAATGGCTGCGGGATTGTCAAAAAACGCTCCCCGTCCGGCATCGATATTGAATTCACCGAAGCTGTGGAAGAGGTTGCCCCCGCGAACTGCGCCGCCGTCGATACGATCGACTAACCCATCCAACGGCGTGACGATCGAACTTTCCCCACCCAGCGTATCATCGGGAATAAGCTGCGCGATCGCCGGATTTTCACCAATTCCACTCCCAAAAGCGATCGCCAATGCCGGAACCCACCACCGAAAAAGTTCGATCGACTTTCTGCCAGACTCTGGA
>NZ_JADEXN010000173.1 GCF_015207075.1 Zarconia navalis LEGE 11467 | reverse complement strand
AGTAACGTCCGCCAAGGAATTCCCCCTTCTCGGCGAGGCGGCTTGCGCGGGTCTAACTCGTCGGTGCGATCGCGTTCTAGCTGGGTTTCGAGTTGCTGCACCGCCTCTTGAATCTCGCCCTCTTCCGTCTCTCCTGTTGCCATTGATTTAGAGATTCCAGTCTCTGATAATCTGTCGTATGCCACTGTTTCTCTCCACCCTCGATTCACCCGAGCCGAGTCGAGCTGGACTTCGTTTACAAATATTTACCTACTTCTTAATATTTTGACGCATATTGTTCGATTTGACATAGATCTGGGCCAGAAATTCGATCGGCTCGATCGATTTATCGATTTAAGGATGCGTTACGACGGATTATTGAATCGATTGGAGAGGATTTTGCTTCTCTTTATCTTAGCTTTAAATATGAACCCCGAACTTTATCTAAACTTTAATAAAATAAACCGGATTTTCACTGAGATCTCGCGATTCAGTATTTAACGCAAAGTTGATGAAATTTCGGGATTTCTTTATCAATCCTTTATCAAAATCTCCGAAATTTCAACTATATTGATTCTCATAGCAAGAAAAAATAAGTGTTTATACGTAAGCCGGAGTTGAGTCAGACTCGAAGAGCGATATTACTGATATCGCTCGAGGCTTTAGAAAGCGATCGATGGGTGCAACGTTTTCTCTATCTCTCGTATTCTTGCCACTTCGCGATCGCGGGAGATCGCTAAAATCAGCGGATAAATTTAGTTGAAATAAGAATCGAACACAATGATAACTCAGCAATCAGTCGTTACCATCGCACCCGATCGCCTTGCATCCGAACTCGAAGGTGAAATGGTCGTTCTCGATCTCAAATCCGGTGCGTACTACGGTTTAAACGAAGTGGGAACCGACATCTGGAAAGCCATCGAAGAACCCAAGTCCGTCAGTGAAGTCATCGAGATCGTTGTCACCAAGTACGATGTCGAAAAAGAGCAGTGCAAGCAAGATACCATCGCTCTTCTGCAAGAACTCGAAGCCACTGGACTCATTGAGGTTAAAGATGCAGCAATGGCTTAAATTCGTTCGCTTGGGATGGCGAGATCGCCAGCTTTTGGTTCGGACTTTTGCCTTACTGGGATTGGTGCGACTGGGTCTGTGGCTGTTGCCCTTTCTTACTTTGCAAGGCTTGCTCGATCGTATTTCTCGGCCATCTCCATCGTTTGAGAAAACGAACCCGCGAGAATTAGACAAAATCGTCTGGGCGGTGAACCAAAGCAGCCGCTACACCCCCGGCGGAGCAAAATGCTTAGCCCGCGCTCTTACCACTGGGACAATTATGCGCCGCCACGGCTACTCCCCCCAACTCAAAATTGGAGTGGCCAAAGGAGATCGGGGGCAATTTGAGGCTCATGCCTGGATCGAAGATCGAGGACGCGTGGTGGTGGGGAGACTTAACGACCTTTCCCGGTTTACCCCGATGCCATCCCTAGAAGGAGATAGATAATGAGTGCCATTACAGGTTTATATTACCGAGACGGACGACCCGTCGATCGCCCTAAAATCGATCGCACCCTTGAGGTTCTCGCCCATCGCGGGTCTGACGATCTTGGCGTTTGGTATTCGGATAATGTGGGTTTAGGTCATCGGATGCGGTGGACGACCCCCGAATCCCTTTACGAGACACTTCCCCAAGTCGATCGGACGGGAAACTTCGCCATCACGGCCGATATTCGCATCGACAACCGATTGCAACTTCTCAGCGCCCTAGACTTCTCGACGGCATTGGCTGACACCATTACCGATAGTCAGATCCTGTTGGCGGCGTATCAAAAATGGGGAGATCGCTGTCCGGAGTATATCTTCGGTGACTTCGCTTTTGCCATCTGGGACGCGCGAGAGCAAACTCTATTTTGCGCCCGCGATTGCTTTGGCGTTACACCCTTCTACTATTATGTATCCGATCGCACTTTTGCCTTTGGCAGCGAAATTAAAGCCCTGCTGAGCCTGGAGGAAGTTCCCCGCGAGATCGATCCAGAGCGAGTAGGCGATTACTTAATTTCCCTCTGGGAAGATACTTCGATTACCTTCTACCGGGCAATTCGCCGCTTACCTCCCGCCCATTGGATGAAGGTTTCTCCCGACAGCGTGCAGATGCAACCCTACTGGTCTCTCGATCCCAGTCGCGAGTTGCATCTGGGTTCCGAGAAAGAATACGCCGAAGGGTTTCGCGAAATTTTCACCGAAGCCGTGAGCTGTCGGCTGCGGAGTGCTTATCCAGTTGGCTCGATGTTGAGTGGCGGACTCGACTCTTCTTCTATTGCCTGTACGGCACGGGAAATTCTCGCCAGCAGTGATGGCAGACCTTTGCCCACCTTCTCAGCAATATTCGACGACGTTCCCGAATGCGACGAACGACCCTACATCAATGCCGTTCTCGAAGGTGGGGGCATGGAACCCCATTATCTGGGGGGCGATCGCATCAGTCCCCTAGTCGAGAGCCAGCGGCAACTGTACCATCAAGACGAGCCGCTTTTTGCCTTCAACCTCAATCTCAATTGGGGCTTGTACGGCATCGCCCAACAAAAAGGGGTGCGCACCATCCTCGATGGCTTTGATGGCGACAGTACCGTATCTCACGGTGTCGGCTACTTGAGCGAACTGGCACGGGACGGACGATGGCTGACGTTAATGCGAGAAGTTCGAGGCTATACCCAAAACTTCGATCGCTCTTTCTGGGAATGGATGAGTCCTTACCTCTGGAACTACGCCCCACCCTTCAAACTGGGCCAGCGCGGTTGGAAATCCTTGCAGCGACGCATGGGTATGCAGCCCAAAGCGGCAGGTTCGCAACCGTCCTGGCATTCGACTGTAAATGAAAACTTCCTGCGGCAAGTAGACTTGGGTCAACGTCGCAAAGCCCTAGGTCGAGCCTTGAGGAAGTCTCGAGAAAGTCAAAGAGCCGAACATTACTACAGTTTAGTGCGGGGCGTGATGCCTTACACCTTGGAAGTGATGGACAAAGCAGCGGCTGCTTTCGGTATCGACTTACGCTTTCCCTTCTGGGATCGACGATTGGTCGAATACTGCCTGTCCCTACCGCCGGAACAAAAAATTCACAAAGGCTGGACGCGGATGGTGATGCGCCGGGGAATGTCTGGCATTCTACCCGAAGCGGTGCAGTGGCGGGGCGGAAAGTCGAATCTCGGACCGAATTTCGATCGAGGATTTCGGAAGTTCGAGAAAGACCCGATCGAAACCCTACTTTTCCATCATCCAGGGCGCATCGCCCCATACACCAACATCGATGCCCTGCGCCAAGCCTACCATCACTGGATTGCTGGAAAAGACCGAGGAGAGGATGCCATGGTTCTGTGGCGGGCACTGAACTTAGACCTATGGCTTCAACATCGCGATCGCCAGTCATCTCCTTCCCAAGAAATGGTATCCGTTTAATCGCGCGATCGGGGAAAAACTGCAAACCTGCCTGCTCGGTGAATTCGAGTCACAACATTCTCCGTCTCTCCCACTTTTTGTCGATATCTGCCAACTCGATATTCAGATGGTTGTCCTTTTGGATGCAGGTTGCATCCAGTCGCACAGCTATCTGGCGATCGCTTCGAGAATGGAGTCGATCGCTCGAATGCTGTACCTCAAAACCTGACAAGTATAAAAAACGAGAACGTCATGAACGCACGAAAAACCACCTACACCCGTCCCGAACTCACCGCCTACGGCAACGTGGAGAACTTGACGCAAAAGGGTGGAGCCAGCTCTACCGATGTGCCCGTCGGCACTCCCGTGGGCCCGGACGGCATCACTTCGGTGGCTAGCTAGAACTCAGGGTGCATCTCCTTTTATCCATTTGGGCTTTCGCGAGTCCAAAGATCCAGTTAACGCTCAAACCTATCGAAAGGAGACAACAATGAAAACTCAAATTACCGATCGAAAGCAATCCTACACCACGCCAAAGCTTGTCAAAAACGGAACCCTTGCCGACTTAACCCAACAAGGGGGTGGGAATGCCGTTGATGTCCCCATCGGTACTCCCATCGGGCCTGACGGGATTAGTTCCGTCACTGGAGACTTCTCCTAGGCAAGCCTACGGCAATCGGTTCGTTAAATAAGCTAAGCAGCATTGGATTTATGGGAGTAAACGTCGAACTGAAAAACTTTACTCCCAACTGCTTTTCTTTCGCATTCAGAATTTAAAAAATCTCAGATAAACCAATGTATCGTTATCAAGCATACGGCTTAGGCATTCATTCCAAATTAGCTTTACCCGAATTGGTCGCTGACTCTCAAGCTCGTGCGGATGTTATTGTCGAGTTCGCACAACTTAACGATTCTCCCCTCAATACCGACGACACCGCTCACTGTTTCGAGTCTACTGAAGAGGGGATGTACGTTTTTTGGAAAAGCGTCGGCACTTTTTTCATCCAACAGGGTCGCACCATTTCCATCGATCCCGATCCTGACGCTGATGCCGATCGATTGCGCCTCTTTATTTTAGGAGCGGCAATTGGTGTGATTCTCCACCAGCGCGGTTATTTCGTGTTGCACGCCAGCGCCGTAGAAATCGACGGGAAAGCCGCCGTTTTCATTGGCAATAAGGGATGGGGTAAGTCGACGATGGCCGCCACCCTCCACGCGCGCGGACACCGACTTATCGGCGATGATGTGGTGGCATTGGATTTGAACGATAATACCCGACCCGTCGTTTTACCGGCATTTCCCCAACTCAAGCTATGGCCCGATGCGGTGGAATCTTTGGGAGGCGACCCCGAAAACTTACCCCGCTTGGTTCCCCATCTCGAAAAGCGCGATCGCCGCGTTCGCGAGGGTTTTATCGATCGCACCGTTCCCCTGGGACATATCTTCCTGCTGGGGAAAGGGGAAACGGTCGAAATTCGACCTCTCGAACCCCAGCGTATCGTCACCTATCTCTTGCAAAACTCCTACGTGACCCGATTTGGTTCCGAGTTGTTGCAAGCTGGGGAAGCGGCTCATTTCCTGCGATTGGTGCGGCTGGCTAGATCCATCAGCATCGAGCGTTTGTTGCGACCCTCCCAACTCTTCTTGCTGCCGACGGTTGCCCGATTGGTGGAAGAGCGCATTGCAGGTGAGGCTTTGAAGGTATGAGCACGGGAAACTTATTGGATAAAGTGGGGAATAAAAAGCCCTCTGCAACGCGACGATCCACTCCTCAAAGCCGGGTAAAGCGATCGATTTTGAAGTTCAAACAAAAATTTGAAAATAGCTTCCGCCTTTTGCCGGCATTGCGTTTGGTGTGGCAGAGCAGCCGGGGTTGGACGGTGGCGCGAGTCGTTTTGACCCTGATGCAAGGGATTTTACCCTTAATTTCGATTTATCTGGCCAAACTTATTATCGATACGGTGGCCGTTAGTTTGAGTGCGGCAGATAAGGATGCCGCTTTCGATCGGGTGTTGCTTTTCCTGGGAATTGCCGGGGCGATCGCGATCTTAACCACCTTTTGCAATGCCTGCACCGAACTGGTGAATACCGCTCACGCACAGCGGGTCACCGATTTTATGCAGGGGATCATCCACGCCAAATCGATCGAAGCGGATTTGGCCTATTACGAGAACGCCCGCTATTACGATGCCTTGCAACGGGCCCAAAAGGAAGCTCCCTATCGACCACCCCAGATCCTCAACCGTTTGGCCGGAGTCGGTCAAAATGGGGTGCTACTGTTGGCGATGGTGGGTTTGCTGCTGTCTCTGCATTGGGGAATGGTGGGTATCTTGGTGGTGGCCTCAATTCCGGCAATGCTGGTGCGGGTACGCTACTCTCGCGTTATGTATCGCTGGCAGCGGGATAAAACGTCGATGGAGCGGCAATCGGCTTATCTGGGTTGGATGCTGACCACCGATCGGTTTGCAAAGGAAATTCGCCTGTTCGAGCTGGGAACTTTCTTTAGCAAATGGTATCTCCGGTTGCGAAAGCAAATCTATCAGGAAAGAGTTGCGCTCACCACCAAGCAATCGATCGCCAATTTTTTAGCGCAATCTCTGGCGAGTCTATTAGTCTTTAGCATTTATATCTTCATTATTTACCAAACAATCCAGGGGGCTTTAAATCTGGGTGACTTGGTTTTGTACTACCAAGCCTTGAATAAATCTCAAGCCGCCCTCAAAGGTCTTTTGAAAGGGGTGTCGGGTCTTTACGAAGATAATCTTTTTCTGGCAAATCTTTACGATTTTCTCGATCTAAAACCGACAATTATCGCTCCAGCACAACCGCAACCGATTCCGCAACCGATGCAGCATGGAATTGTGTTTGAAAATGTCAGTTTTCAATACCCGACGACGAATCGAACGGCCCTCAAAAATATTAATTTAACGGTGAGTCCAGGAGAAACTATCGCCCTGGTGGGAGAAAATGGCTCGGGAAAAACTACATTAATTACACTACTGTGTCGGTTATACGAACCTACAGAAGGAAATATTAGTATCGATGGAATTAATGTCGATCGATTTGATATCTCCGAACTGCGCCATCAAATCAGCGTCATTTTTCAAGACTATGCCAAATATCATCTCAGCGCCCGAGATAATATTTGGTTGGGGAATGTCGAACTCGAACGGGAAGACGAAGAAATTATGGCGGCTGCCCGTCGTTCCGGTGCCGATGACGTGATTCAAAAACTGCCCCAAGAATACGAAACTTTATTGGGGAAACTCTTTGAGAACGGGGAAGAACTCAGTATCGGTCAATGGCAAAAAATTGCCTTAGCGCGGGCATTTTTGCGTAACTCCCAGGCGATCGTCCTCGACGAACCCACCAGCGCTATGGACCCGAAAGCGGAATACGAAGTGTTTAATAAATTCCGTCAACTGATTAAAGACCAAGCTGCCATTTTGATTACCCATCGCTTATCAACTGTAAAAATGGCCGATCGCATTTACGTAATGGATTCCGGCTCGATTATTGAAAGCGGAACCCACGACGAACTAATCGAACTCAACGGAACTTACGCTCGCTTATTTGAAACTCAAGCTCAAAATTATCGATAAAAACTCGATAGTTCAGACGATACACTTAACAATCTTTACTTCATTCAAATTCAACCGGTTTTAAAACATTTAAAAAAGGGAAAATATGCCATGTCTATCGAACTCTGTCGCACCCTGATTCAACTGAGTTTTGCAACCCCAGATGCGATCGCGATCGATTCTGCCAAAAAACAACTGCAAACCGCCACCGATAAGCAGTGGGAGCAATGTTTGGCAACCCTCGGATTGCACCGACTCAGCCCCCTAGTTTTCTACGGTTTGGAAGTCGCCGGTCTGACATCTTTGGTTCCCAAATCCTATCTCGATCGCCTGCAAGTGGCTTATCAAACCACCCTCAAACGCAACAACATTTTCCTCCTCACCCTCGATGCCCTCCTGCAACGGATGCAAGCCCGAGATTTGCACCCCACCATTTGGAAAGGGATTGCCCTAGCTGACAGCTTCTATCCCAATCCCGGTACGCGACCGATGGGAGATCTCGATTTTGCTATTTTCCCCGAGGAAATGGAAGAAGCCACCCGAGTGTTCCAATCTTTGGGCTTTCGCCTCGACGAACAAGCCGAAACCGACGATGCCGTATACTTCGTCAATCCCATGGGAGTCAAGTGCGACGTTCATCACCGCGTCCGGCTGTTTGAAGGTATCGAACCCGCCAGCCTGGTGACTCAACTCAATCCCCGACACCTCCAGGTTGAGACCCTACAAGTCCTCGACCCCAGTACCACCCTCGTTCATCTGGTAGTACATATGGACGGACACCGCCACGAAACCGGGCCGCTACTCTCCTGGATTCTCGATATTGCCTTCGTTCTACGCAAATGGGGCGATCGAATTAATTTGGCGCGCGTCGAAGCCATGATGCCCGATAAAACCCATTGGGTGTCCCTGATGCGATCGCTTCGGTTCCTCGAAACAGAGTTGGGAGAGACCCTGCCGGAGTCTCTGGCATCAGCAGCACGGGAATTTGAACCCCTCACCCTGGCCGAGATTCTGCGCCAGCGACGACTCGCCCTTTGGGGTTTGCCTCACCTGCGCGGTTGGCTGCGTCTGGGGGCAAGCCAGGTAGATTCCCAGTTGCGCTTGCAGCGTCCGGCATTAGTCGCGGACGATTTACTGCTGTGGGTGGGAGATTTTTGGCGGCAGCGACGGACGCTACGAATGGCTGATGCCCGCTAGGGAGAAGGGGAAATAGGGAACGCCGAGATGGGTTTTCGCCTAGGTTGCGATCGCGATAACATCAGAATCTGAGCTTATCCAAAACGTTAAAAAACAGACCCGTGTCAGAAATATCCGCTTCCCTCGAACTCCTCAAGCAATTTCAGTGCTTTGGCGGTACTGTGGGCTTCTATCGCCACGATTCCGTTGCCTGCAACAGTCCGATGCGGTTTGCCATCTACCAACCCCCGCAAGCCCGATCGCAACCCGTTCCCGTTCTCTACTGGTTGTCGGGTTTGACCTGTAGCGAGGAAAATTTTATCGTCAAGGCGGGGGCGCAGCGACTGGCGGCCGAATACGGACTCGCGATCGTCGCACCGGATACCAGCCCGCGCGATACGGGAATTTCGGGGGAAGATGACGATTGGGATTTAGGATCGGGGGCGGGGTTCTACGTGGATGCCACCCAAACGCCCTGGGATGCCCATTATCAAATGTATCGCTACGTCACCGAAGAGTTACCGCAACTGGTGGCCGATCGCTTTCCGATCCTTCCAGAAAAACAGGGAATTTCCGGTCATTCCATGGGGGGACATGGTGCATTGATTTGCGCCCTCAAAAATCCCGATCGCTACCGCAGCGTCTCTGCATTTGCCCCGATTTGCGCACCGACGCGCTGTCAGTGGGGAGAAAAAGCCTTCAGTCACTATCTTGGGGGCGATCGCACTGCGTGGAAAGCCTACGATGCCAGCGAATTGGTCTTAAACGCCAAATACGATCGCCCCATTCTCATCGACCAGGGGACGGCAGATAAGTTCCTCGAAGACCGGCAACTTCTGCCGGAGGTATTCCAGGAGGCTTGTAAATCAGCCGGACAACCCCTCACGTTGCGAATGCAGGACGGCTACGACCACAGCTATTACTTTATCGCCACCTTCATCGCCGACCACATTCGACATCACGCAGCAGCGTTGTGTGGTTGAATTCGGAATGGGGGAATGGGGAATGG
>NZ_JADEXN010000172.1 GCF_015207075.1 Zarconia navalis LEGE 11467 | reverse complement strand
ATGTCGGGGTATCCGGACGAGTCGCCGGAGCGATCGCCGAAAAACTGCGCCAACTGTCCGAGCGCCATCAAGTCCTGTGCGTGACTCACCAACCCCCGATCGCGGCCATGGCTGACAAACACTTCCGGGTTGATAAGCAGACCATCGAAGATCCCGGCGAACCCAACCCCCTCGAAACCCTCGAACGAACCGTCATTCGCGTTCGCGTCCTAGACCTCGAACGTCGGCGACTCGAACTCGCGGAGCTGGCGGGGGGAGGCTCTGCTTCAGAAGCGCTGGTCTTTGCCGATGCTCTTTTGAACCAAGCTTCAGATCTGCGCCATCTCAAATCGGGATAATGACCGATCCTCAAACAGGAAAAAGACCCACACCCCGTGATTTTGCTCTTTCTCTGGAGTTGTAATCTCAAATCCGGGTAATTAACTGTAATCTGCAAATCCCACGAGTCACTTTCTTCCCCAGCTCCTCAACCTAAATTACGATCGTTCAACCGGATTCGATCGAACTTGAGTTGACAAAATACAAAAATTGTGTTAGCGATCTTGAAACAGAATAACAATTGAGTTGGGAGATCGAAGTACACCAAAAACACCAAAGCAATCGGCGATCGACCGTCGAATCGCAGCACTCGAACCGTTTGTTAGACCCGCCTTGAAATTGGAACTTCAAGGGAGCAATTGCGATCGAAAGTGTAGGACGAGCGCGAGGTGCGTATTCATCGAGCATCGCGACCGCGCGATCTCCTATCGTTGGGTCGATCGATTGAGGGAATTTTTTCTTTACCCTAACAGGTAAGCAGAGTACACTGGTGGAGAGTCCCCGACCTGCTGTCTTATTCTTTGTTTTGTACGGTAAACATGTACGGGAAAGAAAAGTTTCATCGACGACTCTTCGTTCAATCAATATCTGTGACAGCAAAGTATTTATATTCTCGACCTATCAGCTTGAGTCAAGCACTATGACATCCGCACCTCATCAAGACCCCACGATTACGGTTGATGTAGAGCCCGTGCGGGAGGCATCTTCACCCCCTCCTCCAAGCCCATCGAGCAGCAGTGCTTTAACACTCTCGCAAGGTAGCTTTTCGACCTTTCTCGCTCCTCTGACCAAAGATAGCTTCCGAGAAGTCGTTACCGGGGTCGAAGACAAGCTCAAAGTCGTCAATCAAACTCTGGGAATGCTCGACAGCTTGCTCGACAGCCAGGGGTTCGATGCGATTCTCGATGAGATGCTGCGATCGATTACCGAGAAAACTGGAGAGCTACTTAATGCCGATCGCAGCACCATTTTTTTGCTCGATGAAGATAAGAACGAGCTGTTTACCATTGTTGCCAAAGACGAGAAAGGGAACGCGCTCGAAATTCGCTTTCCCGCGACAGTAGGCATTGCCGGAGAAGTGGCGACCCAAAAAGAACCCGTTAACATTCCCTACGACTTTTACAGCGATCCGAGATCGGAAACAGCGCAGCAATTCGATAAGAAAAATAATTATCGCACCTATACCATGCTCGCGATGCCCCTTTTAAACGAAGACACGGGGGCTTTGGTGGCAGTGGTGCAGCTGATTAATAAGCTAAAGCACGAAGTCGATCGCAACGTACGGCTCGAAGATAAGATCGATCGTCATGGCTTTAGTGCTGAAGACGAGCAAGTTTTCCGAGAATTCGCTCCCTCAATTCGCTTAATTCTCGAATCCTCAAAATCCTTCTACGCCGCAACCCAGCGACAGCGCGCGGCCTCGGCGCTGATGACTGCGGTCAGCTCTTTGAGCAAAGCCAGCCTGGACTTGGAAGATACCCTCAAGCAGGTGATGGACGAAGCTAAGGAGCTGATGAACGCCGATCGTTCGACTCTATGGCTGTTGGATGAAGAAAAGGGCGAGTTGTGGACGAAAATCCCGATTGGCGGTCAGCTCAAAGAAATCCGCATTCCTCGAACGGCGGGTTTTGCGGGGATGGTTGCCGAGTCGAAAGAACCGCTGCTGATTCCCTTCGATCTGTACGACGATCCGCGATCGGACACCTCGAAAAGAACCGATCGAAAGACCGGGTATCGCACCTGTAGTATGCTGTGCATGCCCGTCTACAACTCCAACGGGAACTTAATCGGAGTCACTCAGCTCATTAATAAGAAAAAGCAGGGGGATCATCCGGCATACGATCCGGAAAACTGGCCCGAAGCCCCCGAGCAGTGGAAAGCCAGTTTCAATCGCTCCGATCTCGACTTTATGGAAGCGCTTAACATCCAAGCTGGGGTTGCCTTGCAAAATGCCAAGCGCTTCGCCACGGTCAAGCAACAAGAACAGCGACAAAAAGATATCCTTCGCAGTCTCTCTAACGGGGTCATTTCCACAGATAAGCGGGGAAATATTATTGCCGCTAACGAGAGTGCGATGGTGCTGCTGGGGTTAGATGAAAATATCCCGGTCGAGGGGATGTGCTTGCGGGATATGGTTCATCTGAAGGAAGGAAAATTTGCTGAGTGGTTCGATGCCGCCCTCGCGCCTAAAGAGGATAAAGAGCGCCAGCAATACTATCCCAACCAAATCTTGAAGATTGCGGAAGATGCGGAAGAACAGAGCATCAACCTGTCGATTAACTCCATGGCCGATGCAGAAGACCCGGCGAAAGTGAATGGGGCGCTGGTGGTGATGGAAGACATCAGCGATGAAATGGAAGTCAAAAACTTGATGTACAAGTACATGACTCCAGAAGTAGCAGAAGCCCTGCTAGCAACGGGAGATACGGGACTGGGGGGCAAACGCAAGCGAGTCTCCGTGCTGTTCTCCGATATTCGCAGCTACACAACCCTCACCGAAAAGCTGCAAGCGGAAGAAGTGGTGGCGATGCTCAATGCCTACTTTGAAGAAATGGTCGATGCCGTATTCAAATACGGGGGAACTCTCGATAAGTATATCGGGGACGCGCTCATGGCGGTGTTCGGGTCTCCGGCTCCGTTAGAAGACGATGCCTGGTGCGCGATGCAAGCGGCGATCGCCATGCGGCAGCGACTGAAACAATTTAACGACGATCGCCAAGAAGAAGGGAAAATGCCGATTAGTATCGGCATGGGCATTCATTCCGACGAGGTCGTTAGCGGTAATATCGGCTCTAGCAAGCGCATGGAATTGACCTCCATCGGCGATGGGGTGAACCTCGCATCTCGGTTGGAAGGAACCAGCAAGCAGTACGGCGTGGATTTGGTGATTAGCGAGCAAACCTATCGAGCTTATGCCGATCGGGTTGTGGTTCGCGAACTAGACTTTATTACCGTCAAGGGGAAAACCCAACCGGTGACAATTTACGAACTGGTGGCAATCAACGAAGGGGAACTGGCGCGAGAGATTTCCCCCGAAGAGCAACAAGCGATCGAATATTATCGCCAAGGGCGAGAATATTACCTCAAGCCCGCACGAGAAAAGCTGTCGGAGGAGGAGTTACTCGATTTACTGCACCAGCTATCGAGCTTACCCCAAGAGCAGATAGACCGGCTATCCTATAACGAGGAGCAAATGTTAAAGGATATGCTCTCGAAACTGCTCCTACCCGAACTTCTCGAACTTCTCGGGGAAAATACCTTAAAACGAATGCTCGGTACCGAGAACTTGAAGGATGTCAGCCTCAGCGAGGCCCATGCAATTTTGCCCGAACAAGTTACGAAACTGACCCCTCGCTTGGCCAAAAAGCTATTGGTTGCTAAACTCAAGCAATTTGGCGGGAACTCCCAAACAAAGCAAATGCTCGCGGATGAAGCTGAAGAAATATCAGTCGATCGCATTAAGAAGCTCATCGACTTGTGTAAAAAACCGTTTGTGGCAAAAGCAAAACAGGCATTTAAAGATGCTCAGAAAGAGTTTGAAAAGGTACTGAAGATCGAGAAAAATAATAAAGCTGCCAAATTGCACGTGGAGCGCTGTATGCTTTTTGCGCAGGAGCCTCCGAGTGAAGATTGGGACGGGGTTTGGAAACTCACGAATAAATAAGTCAGCCATTGCGATCGCGCTTCGATTTGAGGTAGGTCAAACTAGGGGTGCAAGCCAAAGAAGTGAGATCGCACAAATCTTAAAATCTAAAGCAGACAATCTATGAAGAATTTAAACTGGAAATCTGAAGAATTAGAGTGGATCGAACGGGTTCGACAACTGTTAATCGAGTTGGCGCGGGCGAGTTTGGCCGATATCCCCAGGCTTCCAGCCAATTTATCTCAGAAGGCGCTTCCTCTAGTGGAAGGGGGACAGGACATTTTAGATGCGGCCAGTCGCCAAGGACTTTCCGAGGAAGCTCGATCGCAATACCCAGAGTTGCAGTGGGTGGAGCAAGTGCGCCAATTTTTCCTGGATTTGGTAAAAATCTCTCTCTCCGAACATCCCCGACTACCGGAACACCTGTCCCGAAATGCTTTAGCGCTTGCCGAAAAAGCTCAAGAAATTCAAGAGGAAGCCGAGGCGATGGACTCTTCTGACGGGTTGCCATCGAAGATGGCAACCGAGGACACCACAACCTCCCAAGCCCCGGTTTCTGAATCTCTCGATGCCAATAGCTCTCCGAGTGTTTTGCTCGAAGCTCTCAAAAAGAGCGTCAAGACTCAACAGGCGAATAGCTCGGGTTCGGAAGCACCAGAATGGTCGCAGTTAGTCAATCTGATCGAGCTTGCTCAAGGTCTTTACCAGCGCGTTAAAGAATAATCTCGAGTTCCGTTGAAGAATACAGAACCGAGTCAACGATCGGCTTGTCCAGTTTCTGATGTTTGTTCGATCCGATCGATTAAGATGCAAAAAATAGATCGATTTCCTCTGCCATCTGAGGTGCGTACTTCTGCGGCAAAGCATGATCCGCATCGGGAATCACCACTAGTTGGGCGTTGGGGATTTTGTCGGCGTAGGTTTGGCTGTGCCAGAGGGGAATGGTTTCGTCGAGTTCCCCAGCAATGACGAGAGTAGGTTGCGCGATTTGATGAATTTGGGGATCGACGGTTTCCGCACCTTTGATGCCGGTGAGTCGCTGGGTGATGAAAGAACGCCCCGCAGGCTGCCTCATCAGTTGCTGCCGAAACCATTTGATTTTTGCAAGTTCTTCCCGTTGTCCCAAAACTCCGGCGATGGGGGTTGCTAGGGTTAATCCCCAATCCACCAGAGGCGTGGGGTTGAGGAGAAATTGCAAGGGCGTGTTACGATCGCGCAGGGAATCATCCCGTATCCCGGCCGGTGCGACAAGGATGAGTCCGGTAATGCGATCGGGACATTTCAAGGTATACGCCGTCCCCACCCAACCGCCAAAGGAATGACCCAAAATATAGCACGGTGGTAAATCGAGGCGATCGATAAATTCCGTCACAAACCTCACTTCTGCCGTCACGCTGTAGCGAATTTCCGGCTTTGACGATTCCCCAAATCCCAGCATATCCAAACCAATACAGCGAAACCGGGTGCTTAAGCGTTCCATCAAGGGCAAAAATCCGCTGGCTTCGGCAAAAAAGCTGTGCAGCATCAGTAGCGGCACGCCCTCTCCCATTTCCAGATAGGCGGCTTCGCAGTTGATAAGAGAGGGAGTTTGTGAGGTGGTATCGAGGGTGAGGGGAAAAGTGATTTTTCGTTTGGGCGGTGGAGTGGCAGACACGATCTAAGACTCTAAGGTTTCTAACAATTCCCTAACAATAACGTACCGGGAACTTGAAAATCTGGGCGCTGAATTTCGGGATGATGCTGCAAAAAACGACGGATATCCCTCGTATCTTGGGGGGTAACTTTTGCTCTAGAAGCTTTATCGTTTGCCAACATCGAACCAGCCTGGGAATCCGTTGTTAAGACTTGGCAAGCCTTTTCAACTTCAGAAGTAGGAATATTCAAATACTCGAATATTGCCGAGATTACCTCACGGGATCGATCGCGTAAGTCTTCATATCGAATTGCCTGCATTGGAATACTCTGATGGTAAAGTTGCACGTAGCGCTCCATAAACCAAAGCCAGCGAATCGTATAAAAGTTAATTGCATTCGTGCGGTTATATTCGATCGGAAAATAGGATTTTAGGGGAGGTATCGCTCGGCTGTGGTATTCGATATTTTGTTCGATCGCCGCAAAAATCTCGGGTGTGGGAATGCCAAAGTTCCGAACGAAAGAGGTAACGGTATCTTCAGCATGGCGATAGAGAAAAATAGATCGAGCATCAGGAAAAGCTTGATGGAATAAGTCAGCAATTCCAATCCCCAGTCCGCGAAATTTAATTGCCCATCTAATAAAAGATTGAGTAGCTATCGGCTTGCACAAAATTCGAGCACAACTCTCAATCAGTTTTAAAATGTCTCGATCTCGACTGCCATTGGCTTCTCGCAAATTGACGATTTGGCTAAAAACATCGGGTTCGGAAAGACTAAGTTTATTTTCACTTTGACCCAATGCTTTACTCAATAACGTCGAACCACAGCGCCCAACAGAATAAATTAAAATTAGGTTGGAAAGTCGCTTTTTTATGCGATCGGCTAATTGATGAAGTTCATTGTAGTCGAGAGTAATTAACCGTTGCGCAGTTTCAAACTGAGCTTGATAGAAAAACGGTCGATCGGACAAGGCGATCGTATCTAATTGGGTTTCGACAAAGACAGCTTGCTGTTGGCGATCGTCGAGACAATATAAACTGATTCGAGGATTTTCTAATATCGATCGAGTTTCTATCGTTCCATCAGAAATCGAGTTAAAATTGGCAACACTCACAATAGAAGCTCGTTGCCGTTGCCTAGACTGAATTTTAAAGACTTGTGCTATCATTTGAATACTTTATGGCGAGCGAAAATTTATGGATTTGAAAAATTATAATATTGCAGATATTTCATATTTATCTAAAGTTAAAGATACGAAGTTTTCACCTGTTTTTATTATGGCCGATCATCGATCGGGAACAACGCTGCTCTATCAAACCTTAGCTAAAACTCAAAAACTTAACTATATTAAAGCTTATCATATTATTGATTATCATAAAATAGTATCAAATTTTATCGATCGAACTGAAGAAAAAGCGATTGCAGAACTCGAAAATATATTTCAAGTTAAAGGAATTGGAGCTCGAGAAATCGATCGTGTTCCTGCAACCCCCCATCTCCCCGAAGAGTATGGCTTTATTCTCAAAAATTCTGGTTACGACTCTCAGATAACCCCGAAAAATTTACCCTTATTTATCGAACTCTGTCAAAAGATTCAATTAATTTCCGATCCCGAGAAATTATTACTCCTAAAAAATCCTTGGGACTATCCCCAGTTTAGCTACGTTAAAAAAGCCTTACCTCAAGCAAAATTTATTTTCATTCATCGCCATCCCCTCCAGATGATGAACTCAAAAATTAAAGCCGCTCGCACCCTCCTCTCCCAATGGAATGAATACACGGCTCTAATTTCCAAACAGTATCGAGAGATTTGGAAAAAGGCTAGACTGCGCTATCTTTATAGATTTTATTATTCCCAGTTTTTCGAGTTGGGATTGCGAAAAGTTTTTAAAGATACCATAGAATCGACAAACTACTTTTTAGAAAATATTTCCGCATTATCCCCAGCCGACTATATCAACATCAAATTTGAGGAGCTTTGCCAGGAACCCGAAGCTACAATCGGCAATATCCTCGAATTCCTAGACTTAACCCCCCCAGAGACGATCGACTGCGACATCCAACCTCGTCCCGTTCAACTATTACCGGAAATCGAACGTAATACCGATCGAATCTGCGATCGACTCCAACCCTATCTAACCGCTTTGGGTTACGATCGCTCAAGCACCGGCTGCGGCTGAGTTCGTTTCCCCTTCACCACCATCGGCACGCCATTCTCCGGCGCAATCAACAATCCCCGACGGACGGGTTTAATCGGTTGGGAACTTGCCAGTTCCATTTCCCAATTCGAGAGTACCGTCGCCAGCACCAATTTCATCTCGAATAGGGCAAATGCCAAACCGATACAGCGGCGATTTCCCCCACCAAAGGGTAAATATTCCGACTGCAAAAACTGCTTTTCGAGAAAGCGTTCCGGTCTGAATTCTTTAGGTTCCGGATACAAATCCGATCGATGGTGCGTCAAATAAATACAAGGACTAATTACTGAACCCGGTTCCAAATCGTAGCCTAAAATTTGCACCGGCGCTTTCACCAATCGCGGCAAGGCAAACATCACCACCGGGTACATCCGCAAAGTTTCTTGCACCACAGCATTGAGATAGGGTAACTTCAGAATCTCATTTGGATCGGTCTTTTCTGCCAACCCATCGAGTTCCCGGCGTAACTTTTCCCCCACCTCTGGCTGATGGTGAACCCAGTACAATGCCCATGCCAGCGCCGTTGCCGTGGTTTCGTGACCGGCAACCAGCAGGGTAATCAGCTCGTCTCTGAGTTCCTCATCGCTCATGGCTTCCCCATTTTCATCCTGCGCCGCCATCATCAGCGATAGGATATCTGTTCGGGAGGGGTCGAAGTTGGCGCGGCGATCGGAAATTTCGGCGTAGAGGAGTTCGTCGATTTGCCGCTGTTGTTCCATCATCCGCCCCCAAGGACTCCAGCGCCCCCAATCTTTCTGCAAAACGGGAAACATCAGCATCAGGGTGGTGACGAGGGGACGGCGGGGATTCAACCGCGCCATGAGGACAGCTTTGAGGCGATCGTATCGGGGGCCGTCGGCAATTCCGAACACCGCTTTTAAAATCACCCGAAACGAAATCGCTTGCATCGCTTCGCGCATGGAGAACGGAGAATCGATCGCCCATTCCCCCGTTACTTGGTGGGTAATCTCGCGAATCAACTCCCCGTAAGAGCGCATCCGTTCCCCGTGAAACGGCGGCATCAATAGCTTGCGCTGGCGTTTGTGGCGCTCTCCATCCAGAGCAATCAGGGAGTTGGGGCCGAGCAATGGTAGCTGCACCCCCGCAGCCCTTCCAGAATCGAGGCAGTTGGAATCGGTGGCAAAAATTTCTCGAATTCCTTGGGGGTCGCTGGTGAAAATCATCGACGCTCTTTTACTTCCCCCCGGCATAGAGAAGGTATCACCGTATTGCCCGGTTAGGGTTTCGAGCAAGTCCATCGGTTGGCGAACCCACTGAATTTTCTGTCTCCAGGAAAAGCTCTGGACTCCTTGCGGCTGTTTGGCACTCATGGCGATCGCACTCCGATACTGTGACATTTACCTATGGTAGTCCACCCCATGGGGGAAAATGGGAGGGGACAAGGGAGACAAGGG